>CAZLOP010000108.1:0-6026 GCA_964561205.1 uncultured Clostridium sp.
ATATAAATGTAACGCCACAGGAACTTGGAGATAAATTAACTTTAACAGGATCACAACTTGAAGAAGTAATTGTTCAGGGTGAAACAATAGATAAAGTTGTAACAGGAAAAATTACTAAGATAGAAAAACACCCGGATGCAGATAAATTAAGCATATGTCAGGTTAATATAGGAATTGAAGAAATACAAATAGTAACTGCAGCAACAAATATGAAAGAACAGGATGTAGTTCCAGTTGCACTTCATGGTTCAACACTTGCAGATGGAACAAAAATTAAAAAAGGTAAGTTAAGAGGCGTTCCATCAAATGGTATGTTCTGTTCAGAAGAAGAATTAGGAATAGCAGGGGATAAACCTGTGCATGGTCTTATGATTTTACCTTCTGATACTGAACTAGGTAAAGATATTAAAGAAATATTAGGACTTAACAAAGCAATCCTTGATTTTGATATAACTTCAAATAGACCAGACTGCCTTTGCATGATAGGTATGGCAAGAGAAACTGCAGCAGCTTACAGAACTAACTACAAAATGCCAAACTTAAAATTCGAAACTAAAGCTTCTGGAAATATTAATGATGAATTAAAAGTAGAAGTTAAAGATGATTTATGTTATAGATATATGGCAAGAAGCATAAAAAATGTTAAAATTACTGATTCTCCAGGATGGATGCAGGAAAGACTTCTTGAAGCAGGCGTAAGACCTATAAATAATATAGTTGATATAACAAATTTTGTTATGCTTGAAATTGGAGAACCAATGCATGCCTATGATAAGAGAGAAATATCATCTGGAAAAATTGTTGTAGAAAGAACTAAGGCTGGCGATAAATTCACTACATTAGATGAAACTGAAAGAGAATTAGATGATTCAGTATTATGCATCAAAAATGGTGAAGAAACAATTGGTCTTGCAGGAATAATGGGTGGATTAAACTCAGAAATAAAAGAAGATACTACAGAAGTTATTTTTGAATGTGCTAATTTTGATGGAACAAATATAAGAGTTAATTCAAAGAAATTAGGATTAAGAACTGAAGCATCAGCAAGATTTGAAAAGGAAATTGATCCAAATCTAGCACAGCTTGCATTAGACAGAGCCTGTGCATTAGTATGTGAATTAAATGCTGGTGAAATTATGGAAGGCACAATAGATGTATACAATAATAAGAAAGATGCTGGAAAAGTAGTTGTTGATTCTAAGTGGGTTAATAAATTCCTAGGAACAGATATTTCTATAGAAGAAATGAAAAAATGTTTAGATAGTGTTGATCTTCCAACAGAAATTGATGGAGATAACTTAGTTGTAACAGCTTCAACATTCAGAGTGGATATTGCCATAAGAGAAGATATTGCAGAGGAAATTGCAAGAATTTATGGATATGATGTAATTCCTACTACTATATTTAATGTTTCTACAGGCAGAGAATCAAGATACAGAAAAGGAACTTTAGACAGTATTGTAATAGATGCTGCAACATCAAGCGGATTAAATCAGGCTATAAGCTACTCATTTATATCACCAAAATTATTTGATAAAATCAACCTTCCACAAGACAGTCCATTAAGAAATGTTGTAAAGATTAAAAATCCATTAGGTGAAGATTATAGTGTAATGAGAACTACTACTATTCCTTCAATGATGGAATGTTTAGCTAGAAATTATTCTAGAAACAATGCCTATGCAAGTCTTTTTGAAATGGGAAGAATATATATTCCAAATGAAGATGAAAAAGTTCTTCCAGAAGAAAGAAATATTTTAACAATAGGTATGTATGGGGGCTGTGATTACCTGGATTTAAAAGGTGCAGTTGAAAATGTAATTGATGCACTTGGGATTAAAAATGCAAAATTTGAACGTGAAAGTGAAAATGCAAGTTTCCATCCAGGCAAAACAGCAAAAATTGTTATTGGAAGAAATGAAGCAGGAATTTTAGGTGAAATACATCCGGATGTTACTGAAAACTATCGAGTTGAAGAAGAGTGTTATGTAGCTGCATTAAATCTTGATGTTTTATATGAAGCTGCCAACATGGAGAAGAAATATAAACCGCTTCCAAAATTCCCGGCAGTAACAAGAGATATTGCACTTCTTGTTGATGACAGCGTACTTGTTGCTGAAATTGAAGAATGTATAAGAAAAGCTGGCGGCAATATGGTAGAAAAAGTTGAATTATTTGATATCTACAAAGGCAAGCAGATACCAGATGGCAAGAAGAGTATAGCATATGCAATAGCTTATAGAGATCCTAACAAAACATTAAAGGATACTGAAGTTAATAAAGTTCATGATAAGATATTAAAATCTCTTGAATATAAATTAGGAGCTGCTTTAAGAGAATAAAATTAAGATAAAAAGCTGCTAGGAAAATAAACCTTAGTAGCTTTTTTATTGTATTTAATTTATATTATAAGTTGACAGTGCAAACATAAGGGTGTATTATTTAATTAAGTTAACAGTGTAAACATAAGCTGTTTAAGGTTAGCTTTATAAAAAAGTATAAATATAGGGGAGAAAAAATGATAGGTATATATTTTAGTGGAACTGGAAATACAAAATATTGTGTAAAGAATTTTCTTGAAAATTATAATGATAATGGGAAGGCGGAGATGTATTCTATTGAAGAAGTAGAATGTATAAAGAAAATTGAAGAAAATGATGAAATAGCTTTTGCATATCCAATACAATATAGCAATTTGCCAAAAATAGTTAAGGAATTCATAATTAATAATTCTTCAGTGTGGAAAGATAAAAAAATATTTATAATAGCAACTATGGGATTATTTAGTGGAGATGGAGCTGGACTTTCAGCAAGAATATTTAGAAAATATAAGGCAGAAGTAATAGGCGGGCTCCATTTGAAAATGCCAGATTGTGTAGCAGACGTAAAAGCACTTAAACGGCCATTAGTTGAAAATAGAAAAATAGTTTTGGAGAGTGTAGAAAAGGCTAGAAAAGCTGCACAAACTTTAAAAAATGGTAATCCTACTAAAGAAGGACTTGGCTTTATTTATCATATGGCAGGATTATTTGGACAGCGTTTATATTTTTATAATAAAACAAAAAACTATAGCAGTAGTTTAAAAATAGATAAAGATAAATGTATTGGCTGTGGAAAATGTGTAGCATTATGTCCCATGCATAATATTCAAATAAAAAATAAAAAGGCATCAGCATCTGATCATTGTACAATGTGTTACAGATGTATAAACAATTGCCCCCAAAAAGCAATGACGCTTCTGGGGAAAGCTGTTATTGAGCAGAGTAAAATTGAAAATTACTTATTACCTCTTATTTAGTTAAATTCTAATTTGTATGTATATTATAAATAATAAATAATAAATTAATGCAGCAGTCCCATAATTTATTTTATAAATTTATATATAATTTTTAACATTAACAATTTTGTTATTTTTTAAGTATACTCTTGGAATTCTGTCTTTAATCATACATAACACTTCATAATTGATTGTTCCAAGTTCTTTTGCAATATCATCAGCATCAAACTTTAAGCTGCCATATTGTCCAAGTAGTATTACTTCATCATTAACACATACTTCACCACAGTCTGTAACATCAATCATAAACTGATCCATACACACATTACCAATTACAGGAGCAAATTTACCATTTACTATTACTTTTCCTTTATTGGATAACATACGTGAATATCCATCTGCATAACCTATAGGAATTGTAGCGACTTTTGTTTTACGGCTTGTTGTAAATCTTCTGTTATAACTTACAAACATTCCTTTATCCAGCTCTTTTACATGAGCAACTCTTGCTTTTAAAGTAAGAGCAGGTTTTAATTTTAGATTTTCAATTTTAACTTCATCTGATGGATAATATCCATAAAGAATAATACCTGCACGTACGCAGTCAAGATAAGTTTCTGGCATATCCATAATTGCACCACTGTTACTTACATGTTTTATTGGTATATTAATATTTCGTTCTTTTAATTTTTCATTAAAAGAGATAAATTTATTGTACTGCATTTTTGTGTATGTTTTATCAGCTTCATCAGCAGATGAGAAGTGAGTAAAAATGCCAACTACATCAAGTCCTTCAAGAGAGCAGATTTCAGCAATATCTTTAAGGCTTTCTTCATTAGGAAGAAAACCAATTCTTCCCATACCTGTATCCAATGCAATATGAACTTTTGCTTTTTTATTCATATTTATGGCTATACATGATAATTCTTTTGCATAAGATAAATCATAAACAGTTTGTTCAATGTCATAGGTAATTAAATCTTCGCCTAAAGAAAGGCCAAGAATCATAATTGGAGCCTTTATGTTATTTTTTCTAAGTTCAATACCTTCACTTATTACAGCTATAGCAAGCCTTGTGGCACCATTTTCAAGAAGAGTTTTTGATACATCAATAGCACCATGACCATAACAGCCTGCTTTAACTACAGCTATAATATCCTTAGTACTGGTCAGTTTCTTTATATTTTGCATATTGTATGCAATATTGTCTAAATTAATTTCTGCATATGCAGCTCTAAATATATTTTCCATTGTAAATATCGCCTCTTTAATTTATGAATAATAATATTTTATAAGATATCTTTTGTATTTTAATATAATTTTATTGTATTTATGAAAAAATAAAAAGAACCACATTAATTTACTTTTAAAAAAATAGTGGCACTTTCTAAGAAAAAAGGCTATTTATTCATTAATTTATCAATATTTTTTCCTATTATTTTTATTCCTTTTTCTATTTCTTCATTACTAACTCTTGAAAATCCAATTCTAAAGGTATCATTTACTACATTTTCTGAATCTGAAGTATCATAAAAAATATCATCTGGCATGAATATAACATTATCAGCATAACATAAATCAAGAAGTTCTCTTGAGTCAATGTTGTTTTTTAATTTAATAAAAACATGTAATCCGCCTTCCCCTGTAACATATTCATATTGAATATATTTTTCAATCATTGACATAACAAGTTTAAATTTATATTTGTAATATTTTCTTACGTTTTTTATATGTTTTGCAAAAGATCCGCTTTTTAAATAATAATAAAGCAGACTCTGATCTAAAAATGATGAATGAATATTAAGCCCGCGTTTCACACTTTCAAAAATATCAATTAGATTTTTATCTGCCAATATCCATCCAATTCTAAGACCTGGAAATAATATTTTTGAAAGACTTCCTATATATATAATGCCATTTCCACCAGTATCTAAAGAAGCAAGAGGTTCTGTTGGTGAACTTGAATATAACAGTTCTTCATTAAAACCATCTTCAATTACAGGAATAGAGTGCTTTTTAAATATATTGTAGATTTCTTTTCTCCTTTTTACTTTAGTTACAATACCAGTAGGGTTATTATATGAGGGAATAACATATCCCAGCTTAATCTTATTATTATTTAGTACCTTTTTAAGCTCTTCTATATCCATTCCATCATTATTTAAATTTATTTGTATTATTCTTAATCCAAGAGATTTCATAATTTTAATTGCAGTATTATGTGTAGGTCTTTCGCACACTATAAGATCTCCTTTATTTGTTAAGGAACTTAATACAATATGAAGTGCTTCAGTAAAACCATTTGTAATAACTATATCTTTATTTTCAATACTTACGTTTTTTTCAGACATGTAATTGAAAAAGTAGTCTATAAGGGGTTTATATCCTTTGGCATATCCGTAATTTATAAGATTAACACCTTCAAATGAAAATGCATCAAGAAAGCTGCGTTTAAAATCATCCAGATTAAAAAGAGAACTTTCAGGAGCAATTGATTTAAAGGAAATCATTCCTTTTTTGTATGGAAGTTCAGTTTTTATTATATCCAGGGATCTTAAAGTAGAAGCATATTCATTTATAATATTATTATAGTTAACATGATACCCTGTTTGAGGAGAAGGATTTTCTGCTATTACAAAAGTGCCAATACCACGCTTTGTAATTATTATGTTTTCACTTTCAAGCTCTTCATAAGCAGCTATTACTGAATTTCGGCTTACATTAAGAAAATTACTGCTTTCTCTTGTTT
>CAZLOP010000109.1:0-5966 GCA_964561205.1 uncultured Clostridium sp.
CTTTCTTCAGATGTAAGTGCTGCATATGATCCTAATTATGCATCAGTTATGGAAAAGAAAAATAGTGCATATTTTGGACGTGGAATTGTGTTTAACAAGTATACAGGTGCAAGAGGAAAGTCAGGATGTAATGATGCCAATGCAGAATATATGGCAGAGATTAGAAATATAATGGATAAAAATGATATTACATTCCAGACGGCAGAATTAGGTAAAGTTGATGCTGGCGGAGGTGGAACCATAGCTTATATTTTAGCAGGCTATAATATGGAAGTTATAGATAGTGGCGTAGCAGTTTTAAATATGCATTCACCATGGGAAATTGTAAGCAAAGTGGATGTTTATGAAACTTATAGAGGATACAGGGCGTTTTTAAAAGATGCATAAATAATAGATATGGGGCTGTTACACTAAAAATTAGTGTATAGTTCCTTTTTTATTTGATAAATCAGAATTTAATTAAGTAAGAACTAAGAGGTAAGAAGTAAGAGATTCGGAGAAAAATCTTTCAGATTTTTTATTATATTATTGCATTGATTTTGCTGTGCAAAATCTACCGCCGTTTTTAGTTCTTAGCTTTTAGTTCTTAGTTTAATTTGTTAAATTCTGATTTATATAAATACTTAAGAATAGAATAATTTTAGTGTGAAAGCCACATTTTATTGAATTTAGCAAGTAAAATAAGAGTTTAAATTCCTAATGCATTTAAAAATGAATTTAGGTAATCTTCACTATAAACCATGCTTCCAACGTCACCATGCCTTGTATCATTAGGAATTCCATGAAAATCGGAGCCGCATGAAATAAGTAGATTATAGTCTTTTGCTATTTTTGTATATTCTTCATTTTCTTCGGAAGAGTTTTGATAATAAACTGCTTCAATTCCATCAAATTTAAGTTTTAAAAGTTCTGTAATATGAGTCTTTTTTATTAATTTAGGATGAGCAAGAAAAACTAAAGCATTATATTTTCTTAAAAGATTAATTCCATTTTCAGTTGAAAGTTTTATTGTTGGTACATAAGCTTTGCAGTTTTTACCTATAAAATTATTAAATATTTCATCATGAGTATAATTATGTCCTGCATTCCTTATTGCTGTTGCAATGTGTGGTCTTGCCACTGTTCCGTTTGCAAGTTTTTTTACATCATCATAATTAATTGAAATGTCATATTCAGTTTTCAATTTTTCTATTATTTTTTGTGCACGAATTATTCTGTGATTTTTTATTTTATTCAATTCCTGTACTAATTCTGGATTGTTATAAGAAGTATCTCTAAAATATCCCAGTATATGTATGCTTTCATCATTATATTGAGTTGATAGTTCTACACCAGGAATAAATGTAATATTGTATTGTTTTGCAGATTCAACTGCTTCATTTAAACCTGATGTATTATCATGATCTGTTATAGATAGATATTTTACATTATTAACAGCAGCTCTTTTAATTATATCTGATGGGGATAAAAGTCCATCAGAAGAAGTAGTATGAACATGAAAGTCTGCTTTAATCATATCATCATCCTCCCTTATTGTTTTCAAAATAACTTAGTTTAATGATAACATATTAAAAGAGAAAATAGTCAAAAAATATAATTAATTTGCGGAGCATTTAGGTGTATTATTGTGAATGTGGTTACAGAAATCAAATAAATTATAAGCAAGGGGAACATTGGTCATGTTTATATAGTCTTCAGAATAAACTCCGTCCCAGGGAGAAAGAGTAATATATTTATCGTTAAATACTTTAATAAGAAATTTACTGCCATTAGAAAAAACTATTTTAATTCTATAAGCTTCCTTTGATTCAGTATTAGAAGAATCAGCATAGCTGTCAGAGTTAAGGCTTGTAATAAAATTTGATATAGTAAGTTTTAAATCTGAAGAAACTTCAATATCTTTGTAAAGATTTGTATCAAATACATGAACAGTATAACTGTTATCTTCATTAAGTTTTTTGTAAAGTAAATTTGTATAATAATTGTTACAGGGCTTTTTTGATAAATTTATGTATTGCGCAGTATTTACACTGCATCCACATAACATTAAAAAAGCAAACATTATAAATATAAGCTGTATCCTTTTCAAAACAATAGTCCTCCTGTACAAGTTTTGCTTATTCATATTTATGCAGCATTAGAATATTTAGAACTTATAAAAAATAGAGTGATATTTATGATTTTTAAATAATAAAATTAATAAGAATAATATTCTGGAGGACGCATTCTATGTATTTAATTGGTACAGCTGGACCAAAAATAAAAGATAAAATCTTTTTGAGACGCGTTATAGAAAATGGAATGAATGCACTAAGAGTTAATTTTTCTCATGGTACATGTGAAGAATTTTTTGAGTTTGCTCAGAATAGCAGAAATATAAATAATGAAATAAAAATATTAGTGGATATGCCGGGAACAAAAATAAGGATATCTGATAAATTTGAATATATATATAAAGTTTATGATGGGGAAGAAATTTTTTTCTGTGGAGAAGATAATTATTACTTTTTAAAAAAAAATTTGAAAGATAAGAAGGTCATACCTCTTAATATAGAAGAAAAATATCTTCATGAAAATAATTATAATTATATATTTATAAAGGATAATACCATGCAGTTTGAAATAATTGAAAAAATGCAGACAGGGATAAAAGTGAAAACTATATGGGGAGGTGTTATCAGAAGGGGAAAAGGCTGTAATATAAAAGGTTTTAATAGAGATAATATAGAGCTTAGTATAAAAGACAGAAATGCTCTTTTGTGGGGGATAAAAAATAATGCAGATATGTTTTGTCAGTCCTTTGTAGAAAGCAGGACAGATATTATTAAGGTAAAGGAATTTATAACTAATAATTCCAGCAATTTTGTGCCTAAAATATGGGCAAAAATTGAAACAGAGAAAGGTGTAAAAAATGTTAATAATATTATAAAAGAATGTGATGGAATAATTATAGGAAGAGGAGATATGCTTTCAGAGACAAGTATAGAGGAGGCTCCTATTTATGAAGAAAATATAATTAATGTAGTTAAAGAACATAAAAATAAGGATATAATAATAGCCACACATATATTAGATAGCATGAAAGATGGCAAAAGACCAACTATAAGTGAGTCAGAGTGTGTTTACAATTTTATAAAAAAAGGAGTAAATGGTTTTATTCTTGCAGGAGAAACATCTATTGGCCGTACACCAGTGAAAAGTGTAAGATTTTTAAAAGGTCTTATAGATAAATATGAAGATAATTTTAAGAAATCCATATAGAGAAGAAAATACACATTTAACTTATGATTATAAGCAGCTGGTGTTATAGAAAATAAACAGCTCAAAAAAGCGAGCTGTTTATTTTCTGATTATTATTTATGAATTTTATTAATGTACATAGTAATAATTAATGTAAGGGCATAATCATAAATAAGGAATACTGCCTGGGCTGCTATAAATAAACTCCAAAGCGGCATAGTTATGTTTGAAAGGTTAATTATTAATGAATTAAAAATAAAGTATGATATAAGTAAAATACAGTTAAAGCTGACTAGTTTTAAAAATATTTCTAAAGATAATTTATTTATTCTTTCAATATAATACTTTATTATTCCGTATATTCCAAAAAATAAAATATATGATAAACTTGTTTTAATTGGAATTATAAAAAGTGATAGTATTGATGAAGAAATATATATTAATATGGAATATTTTATGTTATTTCTTATCATTGAAATTGGAATGATACATGAAGCAGCTGTGAGAATTGTAACTGTACTTATTGGAAGATATGCAGCTGAGTATAGAATAACAAGAATTAATGCAATAAAAAGACCACTTTCAGCAATTGATTTGGATTTCATATTTAAACCTCCTATTATTTCTTTATAAATAATAATGAATAATTAAGGATGTATTTTATAGATTAAATAGTCCTTAATTATTCATTATTAAGTTAATAATACATTTGATTTATAGGCAGGAAATTATATCTCCACCCATACATTCACATATTGAATCAAGACACCATAATTTGAAACACAAATCACACATATCGTCTGAATTTCTATTGCTTCTTCTATATGGTGCAGAATATTGTCTTGTTCTGTTTGACATTTTATTTAAAGTTCTTTGATATTCAAGATTGTTAGGATTCATCTGAATTGCTCTTGATACATTTTCATAAGCGGAATCAAACCAGCCTTTGTTTAGCATTACTACTCCTGAAAGGTAGTACCATTCAGCAGGACGCTCACTCATTCCATTTAAAACAGATTCAGCAGCTGCATAATTACGGTTGTTAATCATACTGCGTATAGAATTAAACTGTGCTGCAGTACTATTGTCAGAATAATTTGATGAATTATTTTGTGATGAGTAAGCATAAGAATATGAATTGCTGCTTCCTGAATTATTGTTTTTAGTAAGCATATCATAAGCTTCATTTATTTCTCTTATTTTTTGTTGTGCAAGATCTTGTAATGGATTATCTGCATATTTATCAGGATGATATTTTTTAATAAGTGTTCTATATGCAGTTTTTATTTCATCCTGACTTGCGCCTGGTTTTAAGCCTAAGATTTCGTAAGGATTCATTTATTGTTCACTCCTTTGTTTTCACTTGTTTTATTTATTATTTTTAAATATTTATCCATTAAGCCAAGCTCTATGGTATTTTGTATAATATCTTTATTACGTATAAAATTAATTTTTTTAAAATTATCAACAACAGCATAACCACAGTTTAAAATTGTAAATTCAATACGTGGCCTGATTAATTCCATAAGATTATTATAGCTCAAATTATCTGAATTATATAAATAATTTATTGGATTAAATTTATTTTTTTTCATATCATCTTCTAAATCATCTAAAGCATCTATAAGATATATCCATTTGCCTAATGAATAGCCAAGGTTATAAAGATAATTTCTAAGTTCTTTGCAATCATCCTTTAAAGCATAAGGATAATCTTTTAAAATTATGGCTACAAGATTGCTGAAAGGATCACATATTTCATCTATTGAAGTAAAATTTTTATTAGTTTCCATAACAGACAGCTTATATAAACAAGCAGAAATTTTTTTATTAATATGCTGTATGTCTTTTGAAAATTTTTTCTTATATGGTGAAAGGGCAAATGATTTTATACTTCCAGATAGAGTTTTATCATCATTTACATCATCAATAAATTTGTAATATGCAAGTGAAATGTTCATTGCAGCTGCATAAGATAATGCTTTGTTGTTGGATATGATGACTTTCTTCTGGGTGGGGTGGAGCATACATACATGTTTTGATGCATTTACATCATCTGGATTAATTCCATCTAATAGGACACCTAAAAATGTCATATCATAGTTAAGAACCATCCTTGGCATATTTCCAAAATGTTTTTTTATGTGAATGCATAATCCACAATAATAACATTTAAATCTTTCATAGTCTTTTACTTTTAATTCTCCTTTTAATGGAGTAACATAACCAAACATGGAATTCTCCTTAAAATATAAATTTAGATTTCTTTTATTATACATTAAAATAGTTTTTGTTAACAACACACAAGGTAATTAATAAGAGAATTTTAATAATATCTTAATATATTAAAGTCTAATAGCATAACAATACTAATGATAAAGAAATATATAATTAAACTCAGGAAGCAATTATAAAAATATTAAATTGTTTTTTACAATGAGGAATAGAAATAAAAATAATAAAAAGTATTTACAATGGATAATAATTATTATATAATAATAAATGTAAAGAAGATAAAAATAATTTATATACAAATTTTAGGAGGAATTAAGTATGAAAAAATTTGTTTGTACAGTGTGTGGTTATATTTTTGAAGGAGAAAACGCTCCAGAAAAATGTCCAGTATGTGGAGTAGGAGCAGAAAAATTTAAAGAACAGGATAGTAATATGGCATGGGCTTGTGAACATGAAGTAGGAGTTGCTCAAGGATGTTCAGAAGATATAAT
>CAZLOP010000110.1:0-5947 GCA_964561205.1 uncultured Clostridium sp.
TTTCCTAAACTCTTACCTATTACTTATTACCTCTTACTTAATTAAATTGTGATTTATCAAAAAAGGAACTGTGCACTATTTAATGCAACAATTCCTTATAGACAAGCTATTTTATATTAAAGAAAGCTTTCCTGCCTCTATATTCAGCAACATCTTCTAATTCCTCTTCAATTCTTAAAAGCTGATTATATTTAGCAACTCTTTCAGATCTTGCTGGAGCACCTGTTTTTATTTGTCCTGCATTTACTGCAACTACTAAATCAGAAATTGTAGTATCTTCTGTTTCACCACTTCTATGAGAAACAACTGCTGTATACCCTGCTCTGTTTGCCATCTCAATAGCATTTAATGTTTCTGTTAATGTACCAATTTGATTTAATTTTATAAGAATGGAATTTGCCACGCCTTTCTCTATGCCTGTTGTAAGTCTGGTTGTATTAGTTACAAATAAATCATCACCAACTAACTGAACCTTTTTACCTAATCTCTCAGTCATAAGCTTCCAGCCTTCCCAATCCTCTTCTGCCATACCATCTTCAATTGAAATTATTGGATATTTATTAACCCATTCTTCAAAAAAATTTACCATCTCTTCAGAAGTTAATGTTTTTCCTTCATGTTCTAAAACATATTTGCCATCTTTATAATACTCAGATGAAGCAGCATCTATAGCTATAAAAATTTGCTCACCTGGTTTATAACCAGCTTTTTCTATTGCCTCAATTATTACCTCTAAAGCCTCTGCATTACTCTTTAAGTCTGGTGCAAAACCACCTTCATCTCCAATTCCTGTTGCATATCCCTTATTATTTAATATCTTTTTTAATGTATGATAAACTTCTGCACACATTCTTAATGCATCACTAAATGTTTCTGCTCCAACCGGCATTATCATAAATTCTTGTAAGTCTACAGAATTATCTGCATGTGATCCACCATTTAAAATATTCATCATTGGTACAGGTAATACCTTTGCATTTGTTCCTCCAATATATCTATATAATGGAATTCCTAATGCATTAGCAGCAGCATTGGCAACAGCAAGTGAAACCCCTAGTATAGCATTAGCTCCTAGTTTTCCTTTATTGTCTGTTCCATCTAATTCTATTAATGTTTTATCTATAAAAGTTTGATCAAATACATTACATCCTATAAGTTCTTCTGCTATTGTATCATTTACATTTTCTACAGCTTTAAGAACACTTTTACCCATGAAATATTCTTTATCATTATCTCTTAATTCAACAGCTTCATACATACCTGTTGATGCTCCTGATGGAACTGCCGCTCTACCCATTGATCCGTCCTCTAAATATACTTCAACTTCTATTGTTGGAAAACATCTTGAATCAATTATCTGACGTGCAGCAACATCAACAATTTCTAAATAGTCTTTCATTTTATATCCTCCTCGTATAATCACTATAAATTCATTACCAATTTATTATTACTAATTTTTAATGTAATTATTCAAGAATATAAATTTCATCACTTATATACTATTTTTTGTATTCTAATATGAATAAAAGGGCTGTCACAAATTAATGCGACAACCCCTTTAAATTTAATTATTACATTATGCTATAACAATTGTTGAAACTGTGCTTCAGTTAATTTAACTGTACTTGTTGGCATAACTATATCTTTTACTTCTGCTTTTGTTGATGTTGAGCTAATTGAAACTGCCATACTTGCTGAATTTTGTATTTTTAAGTTAATATTAAATGATGTACTACTACTATTATCAGTAAATGTTTGTTTTCCACTTACTGATGATCCTGCTAAAATAGTTTTTACCATTGCAACAGTCTCATCTGAATTATTCACACCAGATTTTATAGCTGCTATTTTTTCAGCAGTTAAATTTAAACCAAGTGTACTATTAATATTTTCTAAATTATTTGATCCTGCTTTAATTAATTTCATTGCATAATCAATCATTTCATCAGATGTCATATTAACTGAATATTGTCTGCCATTCTGTTTTAATGGTAAATCAACATCCTCATTATTAAATAAAGTACTTGTAAATTGCATTATTTTCTGTGGATTATTTACTATTTGTTGAACTTCTGCAATATTCATACCAGAATCAATTCCTATATACTCAGCATTAATATTTGCCAAACCTGATGGCACAGTTTCTCCTTCTAAAGCATATAATTCTGTAAAGTAACTCTTATTAATATATGTTGTATTATTATCTACATAGCATTTAATTTTTGGAATATTTACATTTCCAGAAGGATCGTTAAATGTAATTTCAGACATTCCTTTATTTCCATTGTTGTATCCAGTTCCTGTAAATGTTATATTTGTATTCACTCCATCTTGTAAAATATTAATATTTCCTGATACTTGATTTGATGTTGCTCCCCAAGTAGTAGTTTTAGTTAATTCATTAACATAATTATTTGTTGTTACATTACATCCAGCTAAAGAAAATATACTTAATCCCGCTGCCATAACTATTGCTAGCATTCTTTTTAACTTCATATTTCTTCCCCCTTTAAATTTTTGATTATAAAGATTATATAAATTATTAAACCACAAAATTCCAAATTCAACACTTAATTTTTTCTTAATTTTATTATTTAGTCAAAGAATATATAAATGAATCTATTGCTTCTTCTTTAATTACATGATATGAATATTTCTTTAATAATCCCTCTTTTATAAATCCTTGTTTTAATAAAACCTTTTCTGATGCTATGTTTCCTTCAAACACTATTGCCTGTATTCGTTTCACTTTTACTTCATTAAAAATAATAGGTATAACCTTCCCTAAAGCTTCACTCATAATTCCTTCATTCCAATATTCCTGAGCAAGTTCATATCCTATATTTGTACGTAATCCTATAAAATCAGAAAATATTATACTTCCTATCATTTTTTCAGTACTTTTATCAATAATAGCTAATGGTAATATTTCTCCATCCATATATTCTTTCTCCCACATGCAGAAATACTGTATAGCTTGATTAATATCCTCTGGACCATTCCAGTCAAGAAACCTGCACATATCCTTCCCCGAATAATATTCCATATAATCATTAATATATTGAGCTTTTATTATGCCAATTTTGATTCTTTCTGTTTCTGCTAAAATCTCATGTCCAAATTTTTCATGTAAATTCAATCTTCTCACTTCTTTCATAAATAAATGAATAATTAATAAAGTAAATTTTAATTTATTCTTTGTTCTTAATTATTCATATCATTAGTTATACTATTTTATTGACCTGATTATTTCTACACGGGTTATTTCATGATTTTTCATCTTTGCAATCCTTAATGCAAAATCAGAATAATATATACACAATCCTGTACCTAACTGAAGTTTTCTTTCTTCAATTTCATTTAAAATTACTTCTTCTAAAGTTTCGCCTTTTGCATGAGGTATGTCTATATGCTCAATCAAATTTATTCTTTTTACTTTTTCAGCTGCACGATAAATTGTTTTATCAACTTCATCAAAATTGTAAAATAAATATTTTCTTATAGCAAATAGAATAGCTATAGAAAAAATTCCTATTAAATTTTCCATAGTTGAAGTATGTTCTACTATTAACTGTCTTGCTATTGCAAATAATAATACTTCAATAACTGTAGCTGGAGTATGTTTACATAACATTTTAATAAATTCTATACCTATTACTAAATTAAATGCTGCTGCCAAAAAATTATTAAAAGATTCAATATCATTATTATGTATAGCAATTAATTTCAAATCACTAACTAAGAATAATAGTAATATTGCTACACTTACTGCTAATAATATTGCAATTAGCATTTCTAAAATATCTGCTGTTTTTAATATAATATTGCTTATTATTTTTTTCATAAAGCCTCCATTTAAAAAATATATATGTATATTTTATATTACCTTTACTATATGCGTAAATATAGAAAATTCATTTTTTAAGTTTTAACATAGTTTTTTTCTACATCTATTTAATTATTTAATTACTAAACAGTATCCAGAGAATGAACAATTATTGACTAGAATTGATGTAATTAATAATGAGAATGTAAATTCATTCTTAATTTAGCATAATAAAAAGCTGATACAATAATACCGTATCAGCTTTTTATTATATATGATATGTTTCATTTTCTAAATACTGTGCAAATCTGCTTTCCCAATAATATGCTTTTTTAGGATCAATTATTCTTATTCTTTCTAAAAACACATCAAGTACTTCTAATCTCTTTAATCCTTTCATAAGATGCCGTGGAAAATCAACTTTTCTATGATATGACTTTTTAGGATCAATTATTTTTATTTCATTTAAATCAGTAACTAAAATATCCTTACATCTTATATCTAATTTCTTAAATTTTAACTTTTTAAATTCTTTAAGTAAACTATATATTTTGTCTATTAATTCATAACTTAATCCATTTTGTTTAATATAATAATCTAGTCTTTCTCCCTCAACTTTATCTCTTATTATATAGTTTTCACCCTTCTTATCAATTTTAGGAAAAAATCTAGATCCATTAGTTTTTAATAATATGCTGCTTTCATCATCACAAACCTTTGGGTTTAAAAAAATTTTTATTACTTTATTTCCTGGTAACTCATACACAATTCCATTATTACCTTGCCCCAAGTATACTGCTTCTTTAAATAATGCCTCTATTTTTTCATTAAAATTTACTGAATAAGCAAAATTTTTTCTCATATATACAAATCATACCTTACGTCTTTTTTATAATTATATTTTTATATAATATAATTTATGATTAATTTATTTTCACTTTCAAGGGCTGCCCATCTGGACACAGCAAAAAAGCTATGACCGCATTCAGTCATAGCTTTACTAATACAATATTATTTATTTGCTATTAAATTTTCTCCTGTCATTTCACTAGGAACTTCAAGTCCTAAAACATTTAACATTGTTGGAGCAATGTCAGCAAGTTTACCATCTTTGATAGTTCTGCCTTCTGCGTCATTAGCAACCCATACAAATGGAACTGGCTTAGTTGAATGAGCAGTAAATGGATTTCCTGTTGAGAAATCAATCATAGTTTCTGCATTACCATGGTCAGCTGTTATAAATACTGTTCCATCTTTTTCTAATACTTTATCAACAACTTTTCCTAAACATTCATCAACAGCTTCTATTGCTTTAACTGCTGCTGAAACTACTCCTGTGTGTCCAACCATGTCAGGGTTAGCATAATTTAATATAATCATATCATATTTATCACTGTCTAATCTCTTTAGTAATTCATCAGTAACTTCATATGCACTCATTTCTGGTTTTAAATCATAAGTTGCAACCTTTGGAGAAGCGATTAATGCTCTGTCTTCGTTTGGATTTTCTTTTTCAACACCACCATTAAAGAAGAAAGTAACATGAGCATATTTTTCTGTTTCAGCAATTCTTAATTGGTTTAATCCCTTGCTGCTTACATATTCACCTAATGTATTAGTTAATGTTTGAGGTTTAAATGCAATCTGAACTCCTTCTAATGTTTTATCATATTGAGTCATTGTAACAAATGTAAGATTTAAGGTTTCTCTCTTAAATCCTGAGAATTCTTTATCGTTAATAGCTCTTGTTATTTCTCTTGCTCTGTCAGGTCTGAAATTAAAGAATACTACTGAATCTCCATTTTTAATCTTAGCTGTTGGATTACCATCATTCATAATTACTGTTGGTAATACGAATTCATCTGTTTTATCATCATGGTATGATTTTTCAATAGCTTCTACTGCTGAATTTGCAGTTTCACCTTGACCTAATACCATTGCATTATAAGCAAGTTCTACTCTTTCCCATCTGTTATCTCTATCCATTGCATAGTATCTGCCACTTACAGTAGCAATTTTACCTACACCAATTTCAGCCATGATTTTTTCTGCTTCTTCTATGAATTCTTTACCAGATGATGGTGGTACATCTCTACCATCCATAAATGCATGAACATATAC
>CAZLOP010000111.1:0-5898 GCA_964561205.1 uncultured Clostridium sp.
GAGAAATACAAAAATGCCTTCAGTATTAGTTGAGGTTGGCTTCTTAAGTAATCCAGCTGAAGCTGCAAAATGTGCAAGTTCAGCATATCAGGATAAGGTTGTAGCAGCTATTGCAGATTCAATTACTATGAACTATTAAAAAAACTAAGAACTAAACTAAGAACTAAGAGCTAAAAGCTAAAAGTTATGGTTGAAAAGCCTTTGGCTTTTCTAAAAATTTTATTTTCTAAAACAGCTTTGCTGTTTTTTCCTTAACTCTTAGTTCTTAGTTTTTAGTTCTTAGTTAATTTTAATGTAAAATAAAAAAAGTCCTTATTTAAAATATTATGATTGTATTATATAATGTAATATAGTAATAATATTCCATTAAAATAAGGATTTTTTTATTTTAAATTTCTTTAAAAATAAATTTTTAAAGATGTTATAAAAAAATACGATAAATATTTATAATATTGGATTAGTGTTAACATTTAAGTTATGGGAGGGATACAAGTTATGAAGAAAAATGGAAAAAGGCTTATTGCTTTTGTTGTTTTTTTTGCAGCATTAGTTTCTTTTTTACCATTAAACCTGAAAATTAATGAAAAGAAAGCAGAAGCAGCAGGAAGTGTTACATATTCAGATATTCAGGTACAATCAAAAAATTATAATACAGGTGCAATTACTGTAGCAACACCAGATGGTACAAGTGATTATACTTATGAATTTAGTAATGCACAGGAATACACATTTATAGGGGTTACTAAAGGTGAATACTTAAGTGATACTCAGTTAAAGTCAGCAGCAGGAACTGGTTCTGCAAGCAGTATTGTAGATCAGAGAATTAAATTAAAAAGTATTAATGGTATTGATGTAAGCGGAGCTACTGATTTAATAGAATTAAATAATATACTAAAAGAAAAAGTAGGATGTACTGTAGATGTACAGCATGTTAGCAATATTACTGAAGCTACAAATAAGATGGGAACACATGAATTTGATGGACAAAATGGAAAAAAGCTTATTGGATTAACTCTAAAGAATCTTCCATATGGTGTTAACAGAGTTGGAATTGAAATTATAGAAACAACAAGAAAATGTACTTATGATAATACTACAGGTGCTTATGTATATGAAGATGAAAAAGCTTCATTTCCATCTGATGGTGCTCAAATAGTTACAATTTATCATGCAAGTGACTATATTAATAGTAATATAGATAAAATAAAAACTACAAGTTATGTCGGATTAACAAAGGATAATTATAATAATCAGACTAATGCACAATTAGAAAATAATACATTACCATTTAAGTATAATGATTATGCAGATAAGGTTGAAGGATATCCATTAAGATATAAAATAGCAATTCCAGATTCAACTAAAACATTAGAATATGAACTTTTGCTCAACGAAGCTATACAAGAAGGATCAGCTAAAATATTTTTAAATGGTGAAGAAATAGAAGATACAAGAACAACAGTTGATACAGCATCAGGAACTACCAGTATCAGAGGTGAATTTAAAGATGTATTTGCTTACAATATTATGGTAATTAAATTCACAGATACAAGTTCTATTAGTAAAGCATATGCCATTGAAATTGCCAGTGAAACAGCAAACAGTAATACAGACTTTAGATTAAGAAGTGCAGAACTGGTTAAATATGAATATGAAAATGATGATACAGTTAAAGCTTATATAGGCAAGGAATTTACAAGAGTTGAGGATGATAATATTCTAACTTATGAAGGTGTAGTGTATATTGATCCAAGAGCAAAAAAAATATCTATTAATCCACAGGCATTAATTCCAGAAGATAAGCTTGTATATATCTATAAAGGTGAAAATCCAGTTAGTAAAGGTGAATATGAATTTGTAGATTTTTCTGGCTTAAACAGAGAAATAATAATGGATGGTTATTATGTAAAAGATGGACAGCCTGATTATAGTAATATTGCAGTAAGGTATATTTTTCATGTAGATTCTACTGCCAGCGGAGATGTGCTTCCAATAGAATTAGATTTTGGTAATACTGCATATCTGGCAAGACCTGGAGATGAAACTAAAATTGATTTTAATGAAGACAGATATACTTACAATTTATTTGCAGATGGAAGAATAGATATTAAACTTAAATCACCAAGTACAGATAGAAATGAATATATAAGAGTATATACAGCTCCAACAATAGACAGTTCACAGCTTACAGAGGTTAATCAGTCTGCTTTGAATTATGCAAAACCTACAGCAGATAGAGAATCTGAACTTACTGATATTAATGTTGGAACAAATCAGAAAATGATTGTACGAGTTTACTATGATGAAATTAAAAAGGACAATCAGGGAAATGTCAGTGAGATAATTCCATCCCAGATAGGACATGAATACTGCTTCTATATTGCTAAAAACATAGAAGAAGATACAAGTGTTGAGGCATCTACAGATGCAACATTAAAAGATTTGACTATTGAAGATGCTAAATTAAAAGATGCAAATGGAAATAAAGGTTTTTATCCAAATGTTTATTCTTATACAGCAGTTATTGATAAAGATGCAAAAACAGCTGTAATTACTCCTTTTGCTAATAAAGATGTTGAATCAATAACAGCTGTAGTTAAGGAAACTGGTGACGAATATGATATGGAATCAGGAGAAGAAACAAAAATTCCATTAAATGAATCAGGAAATACAACTGTTACAATAAAAGTACTTGCAACAGATAAGGTTACTTCAAAAACTTATACAGTTGTTATTACAAATAGTGAAAAAAGTTCTGACTGCAGATTGCAAAATTTAATTGTATCTCCTGGTGATTATGATTTTAATCCAGATAAAGATACTACTAAAGTAAGAGTAGATTTAAATGTAAAAGAAGTTGATATAACACCAATAGCATCAGAAGGAAATGCAAAAATTTATATTAATGACAAACTATTTGTTGGTGGTTCTCAAGAAATAAATTTAAGAGGAGAACAGGAAACAGAGGTAGAAATTGAAGTTGTATCTGAAGATGGAACCAAGAAAAGCACTCATACAGTTATAATTACAAGACGTGATGAGGATTCTGTAATTGATACAGATGAGGATGAAAGCGATGTTTTTTATGATGAATATGGTGAATGCTGGGTTGATACTTCAAAATATGATGAATGGGGTACAATTAAAGGAAAAGATGTTTATTTTGACAAACAAGGAAGACAGGTTAAAGATTCATGGATTACTACTGGTAAAAATGGAGATTATACTTTCTATTATTTAAATGATAAAGGATACAAATATACTGGATGGCTTACTGATTCTACAGGAGCTAAGTATTTCTTAAATCAGGAAACAGGAGCAATGCAGAAGGGATATTTGAATGATAATAATACATGGTTCTATTTTGATCCGTTGACAGGTAAGATGAAAACTGGATGGCTTTATGTTAAGGAAGTTAATAACTGGAAATATTTCTTACAAACAGGTCAGATGGTTGCAAATACAACAATGACAGTTGATGGAAAAACTTATGATTTTGATGTTGAAGGATATGCATACTAAAATTTAATTTGAAAAGAAGCTGCTGCATTAAATTGTGGAGCTTCTTTTTTAGGTAAGAAGTAAGAGGTAAGAAGTAAGAGATGAGGAGAAAAATCCTTCGGATTTTTTATTGTATATTATATGGATTTTGTTTGCACAAAATCTACTGCAATTGTCAATTGTTTAAATTCTAATTTGTAAGTTTAAAAACAGGACTGCCACACATATTAATTTTGTGCCACAGGCTCAAATTATTTAAACGTTTCTGCATATACTATATTGTAATCAGCTGTTATACATTTTATTGTATTATCTATGCAAATATGCTATAATATAAACACATTTATAAAGGGAGTGATATTTATGGCTCAAGCAACAATTTCTGCCAGAGTTGACAGCAAAGATAAATCAGCTTTTGATTCATTTTGTAATGATGTAGGAATAAGTTCTTCTTCTGCTATCAATTTGTTTATTAAGGCTGTTCTTCGAGAACACCGTATACCTTTTGATATTGCTCAGACACCGGATCCCTTTTACAGTGAAGCTAATCAAGCTTATATCCTTAAATCTGTAAAAGAATTAAACGCTGGTAAAGGTCAGGTTCATGAATTGATTGATGAGGATGCTGATGAGTGAGAAAATCTGGTCTGATGATGCATGGACAGATTATCTTTATTGGCAGACTCAGGATAAGAAAACTCTTAAACGTATTAATCAGCTTATTAAAGACATTGAACGCAATGGTGCAATGCATGGAATTGGTAATCCTGAACCTTTAAAAGGCAATTTGCAGGGTGAATTCAGTCGCCGCATTAATGATAAAGACCGTCTTGTCTATCATATAAAAGCTGGCAGGATTTACATTGTTCATTGCAAAGGTCACTATGGCGACAAATAGAATAATAATTTATTAAGGGGGTTATCGCATTAATTTGTGATAGCTTCTTTTTTAAGCTAAAAGTTTCAGAGAAAAATTTCATTTTTTATTACATTATTGCATTGGGGCTGTCGTACAAAGATTAAAACATACAATATATAGTATCAAGAGACTTAATCAATATACTATATATAGAATTTGGACTTTTTTATGCGACAGCCCCTGCCACAGTTCTTAGTTTTTAGCTTTTAGTTTTTAGTTCAAATTCTAATTGTTGACACATAATAAGGAAAAGAATATAATAAATTGAGTTCAAAAAATGAACGAGCTTTAAAATGGTATAAGGAGAGAATTATGTTAGAAGATAGATTAGAAGTATTAAAAACTTTAAATGAGAATTTTAATATCAGCCAGAGAAATCTGGCAAAGAAAACAAAAATATCACTAGGCAAAGTAAATGCTATATTAAAAGAATTTACAATAGACGGCTATATAGACAGAATTACAAATAACAAAGGAAACCTGTATAAGGTTACTAAAAAAGGCATGAAGGTATTAGAAGAAAATCTTAATAATGCAAAAAGCACAAGATTAAATCTTCATGAAGAAGAAAGAAAGAATATAAAAGAAGCAGTAATACTGGCAGCAGGCAGAAAAGAATGTTTTGGAAAGCCTACCGGCATGCTTGAAGTAGAAGATTTTAAATTAATAGACAGAACAATGAATATTTTAAAAGAAAATGGAATAAAAAAAATAGTAATTGTTACAGGATATGAAAGTCATTTTTATGAAGAATATTTTAAACATAGTAAAAATGTTAGATGTGTAAAAAGTGATAAATACAAATGGACAGGAACAATGTATTCTTTAGCATTGGCTAAGGATTATATAAAAGATGATTTTCTTCTTATTGAAAATGATGTTATATTTGAAAAGCGTGCAATAGAGGAGTTATGCACAAGCAAAGACAGAGACTGTATTTTAATAACAAATGAAAGTGGTTCAGGGGATGAAGCTTTTGTTGAAATAAGAGATAATCATTTATTTAAAATGTCAAAAGACATTCACCAGTTTAACAGAATTGATGGAGAGATGATAGGCTTAACTAAAATATCATATAAGCTGTATAAGATGATGCTTGATGAATTTAAAGATAATGTTAATCCATATCTTAATTATGAATATGTACTTCTTGATGTTGCAAGAAATTATAATATAGGTTATGTAAAAATTGATGACCTGGCATGGGCAGACATTGATTCACAAAAGGAATATGAAAAGGTTATTAATTATTTATATCCTACCATAAGAAGAAGAGAAGTAGCATATGAAATGAACAGTATAAAAAATATAGTTATAGATGCGCTGAAGGTTAAAGGAGATGATATTTCTGAGGTTGCTCCTGCAGGTGGAATGACAAACAAAAACTATAGAGTATGTGTAAAAGGGGTAAGATACATATTAAGGGTTGCAGGTATTGGAACAGAAGAAATGATAAACAGAAATACAGAAATGTTTAA
>CAZLOP010000112.1:0-4574 GCA_964561205.1 uncultured Clostridium sp.
TAACAGGCATTCCTGTCTTTCTTGATTTATATGCAGCAAGTATAATTGACATAGCCTTTCGGCCTTCTTCTCCACTCACAAGAGGCTGTCTATTGTCATTAACTGCATCAATTAAATCTTTAAATAAAGGAGTATGTCCTTTACCATAAACATTATCTATTTTAACATTTACTTCCTTTTTAACAGCTTCTTCATCATCACCATCAAATCTCCATGTTTCAAGTTCATTGTTGGCAAGACCTCCTATGGCAACTGCTCCATTTTGCCCAAATATACTTAATGTTTCTTCAAGATTTTTAGGGTAAACACATGCAGAACCTTCTACTATACCTATTGCACCATTTTTGAACCTTATTAGGATTGCACCAAAATCTTCTGCTTCAATGTCTCTAAGATATGTATCACATTCAGCATAAACTCTTTCTATTTCTCCACCCATCATCCATTGTAATAAATCAATATTATGAATACACTGATTCATTAATGTTCCGCCATCAAGCTTCCAAGTACCTCTCCATGGTGCCTGATCGTAATAAGACATATTTCTGTTCCAAAGAATTCTGGCAGTACCATTAACTAGTTTTCCAAACTTTCCATCTTCTAAAGCCTTTCTAAGCTTCTGCACAGGCTTATTAAATCTGTTTTGATGACATACACAGAGCTTTACATCATTTTTCTTTGCTGCAGCTATCATTTCATTTGCATCATCTATGCTCATTGCCATTGGCTTTTCAACCAGAGTATTTATTCCATGATTCATAGCATAAATAGCTATTTCTGCATGATATCCGCTTTCTGTTGCAATAGTTACAACATCAAGGTCTTCTTTTTCTATCATTTCTTTATAATCAGTATAAGTATGAACAGAATCAGAATTTTTATTCATGCCTTCTATATATTCCTGCTTTTTTGCTTCAGCTTTTTCCAAAACAACATCACATGTTGCTGCAAGAACTGCATCTTCTTTATTATTTATTAATGCTTCAACATGTTTATATGATATTCTTCCACACCCAATTATGGCAAATCTTAATTTTTTCATCATAGCACTCCCTTTTTAATGTACAATTTTATTCTTAATTGTTCATTGCACATTGTTATAAACATTTTATTATTGTATTTATTATTATATATACATCAAAAAATACATTGCTTTTCCTTATATATTCTAAATTTAAAGCAAGCTTATCAGGCATTATTGTATTAATATACATATCATCCGGGTCTTCTGCTGTACCAAGCAGATCATTTTCATCCTTATAACGTATTGAAGCAAGATCTGTTATTCCAGGCTTTACATCTAATACCTTCCTTTGTTCTTCATTATAAAGTTCTACATATCTTGGTACCTCTGGTCTTGGACCTACAAGACTCATATCACCCTTAAAAACATTAAACAGCTGAGGAAGTTCATCTAACTTGTATTTTCTTAAAAAGCCTCCAATTTTAGTAATTCTGCTGTCATTTCCTACTGTAATCTGACGTCCTAACTTTTCTGCATCAACAACCATTGTTCTGTATTTTAATATTTCAAATTTTTTTCCTTTTTCTCCCACACGTATCTGTTTAAAAAATACAGGACCATCTGAACCCTTTTTTATTAATATCGCAATTATAATAAGTACAGGACTTAATATTATTATACCCAAACCAGAACATGTTATATCAAATACTCTTTTTACTGCTTTATTAATACCATTCATAAAAACACCTTTCCAATACTTATTATTTTTTTAATGCATTAAGGAACCTGTCAGCAAGAGGTTCATACATATGATTTTTCATAACATATTCCTTACCCTTCTGACCCATTTTAACAGCTTCATCTTTTGGTAATGCTTTAATTTCTGCTACAGCTTCTGCCACTGCCTCAGGGTTTTCAGCTGGAACTGTTATTCCACATCCACTTTCCTTTACAGGATCATTTGATGCTTCAACTGCATATATTACTGGCCTTCCAGCCATCATATAATCAAATAATTTATTAGGACTTACCCCATAATTGAATAAATTCTGTTTCTTTAAACTTATAAAGCATACATCTAAAAGCTGAAGTGCATTATCCATATTATCCTTTAAAATAGGATCTAAGAATTCTACATTAGTAATATTATTAGCTTTTGCATAATTAATTAATTCATCCTTAACATTACCATTTCCAATTAAAACATATCGTATTTTTTCATCAGCTGTATATTCACCTGCATCTATAAGGGTATCAAGAACATTTGCTGGAGAATGGTTTCCTGTATAACCCACAAGAAAATATCCTTCTTCCTTTAATTTCTGCAGTCTTTCTATTGTTCCTTCAATTGGGACTTCCTTCTTTTTATCGGTAATTATTATTCCATTAGGAACATATACAAATTTATCTGTACTAAAGCCTCTTTCCTTTATATGCTTATCAGCATCAGGAAGAATAGACACTATAACATCACTCTTTTTAAATGCAAAATCTTCAGCTCTCTGAAGAATTATTATGGCAGGATTCTTTTCTGAATATCCTCCAATTTCCATAGGACTTAATGGCCACAAATCATGAATTTCAAAGCATAGCTTAGCATTACATCTTTTTGCGATTCTGTGTGCAGGGTATATATCCAAAGGATAAGTTGATGATGCAATAACTGCATCTGGTTTATATTTATCTGCAATTTTTTTATAATTACATCTCAGCTTCCACATAAAAGTTGAAATATTTTTTATTCTTCCAATTCCATTTCCTTTGTACTCAGGAGTCTTGACCCAGACATAAGTAATTCCATCTATTATTTCTTCCTCAAAGTCTTCTCCTGCAACAGGATTTTTTTTTCTTAAATGAGAAAAATCTGCTCCAAGGATAGTCACCTTATGCCCTTTCTTTATCCAGTCTCTTGCCATATAATATGGTCTGAATTCCATTCCATGATAGTCAGAACCGGCATAATGATTAATAAGTAAAATATTCATCTATATTCTCCTCTTTATGTAAAATGTTATACTAAATAAGTACATATTTCTTCTTCATTTTAACTAATTAATTATATCATTATACTGATATAATGACAATTTCTAAATAAAATATGTAACTTTTCATTAAGCAGACATTCTATAAATTCATGTATGTAAAAAAAAACTATATAGCAGCCCCCAGAAGAGTGTCTGCTATATAGTGAATTGTTGATACAATTTCATTTATAGCACCTGATTTTTGTGCTAATAAATTAACATTTTCATTGGTTTTATAACCTATTTCTGTAGTTGACTGTATCTTTTTCATTAAATTATTAATTGAATCTATGCCCTCATTATTTTCTTTTCTTGACAATTCAAATTTCTCTTCAAATATCTTCATTATAGCTGATATATTTTCAATCTTCTCACTTAAATGAGATAATTTTTCTGAACTTATTTGTGCTTCTGCTGCCTGCTCTTCTGCACCCTTAGCTAATTCTAAAACTGCTAAGTTTATTGCATCTGCTGATTCCTCTAATACTTGTGTAGTTGAACTGAGATTTTTAACATTATCAGCTGTTTCATTTGAGCTTTTCTTTATATCTATTAAAACTTCTTTTATAATTTCACGTAAATTTAATACTGATTTACCTATTATTCCAGTCTCATCTGTGTAACTGTTAATTTTTAAAAATTTATTATTTTCTCTAAAATCCAAACCTGCAGTTGTATTTATAAGCTCTGTAATAAACACAATTGGATTACTTATCTTTTTACTTAATATAAGTGCAAAAAATGATACAATTACACAAACTACTACAGTTAATACTACAGACAACAGTATACCTTTATTCATTTTTGCGAATATATCAGTTTCCTGTGCTGTTATAACCATAATATTACCATTTTTCAATTTTGAATATGCCAGTATATTATCTTGTCCATCATTATAAGCATATGTTCCTTCTTTATTGGAAAAAACATCTATATTAGGAATTACATCTTTAATATTTTCAGTATCTTTATGTACTTTATCTACTAAATAATTTCCATTACTATTCAATAAAAATGCATATCCATTATTAAACACAGATACATTATTTATATTGTTTATGTAATCATCAAAAAACAAATCTACAGCTACAATACCTATTAATTTATCATCTATGTATATTGGTTTAGAAAAGGCAATTCTGCTGCTGGCTGTGTTAATATCCTTTCCATTATCCACATGAGGATCACTCCATATACCTTCTTTAGCTTCTGTAATATTATAATACCACTGCATATCTGGATTTTCTTTATAACATTCTTCCTTTGAAACTTTTGTTAATCTTCTTACAGCATCACCCTTTTCTTTTCTTTCATATATAACCTGATATGCATCTTTAACAGTAAGCTCTGGATTAATTATTAAAGCACATCCTAGTAAATTATCATCACTTTCTACAATATTGTTTATATATGAGCTTAAACCTTCTGTAAATTCACTTATATATATGTCTTCATTATCTAATTTATTTACATCAAAAGTAGTTGAAACCAGTTTATTAATATTTTCAACATAATTCTTTGCTCCTGTTAATCCTTCATTTACATTATAAGCATTATTTTTAGAAACTTCTAAAAGGATAGTTTGT
>CAZLOP010000112.1:4584-5828 GCA_964561205.1 uncultured Clostridium sp.
GCTTCCTCTTTTAAGGTGCTTCTGTTTATTATACTGCAGGATGCTGTAATAACAATTGAAGTTATTATACAAAAAAAGACAATAGAACAAATAATTTTACTGGATATTTTTTTCATATTCCACACTCCTATTTAATTTTTACATTCTATTAGGCTGTTTATATTGTAATTATATATTAGAATTTGTCTATTTGTGCTTTTTTAGCATTTAAAATAACAGGTTATATATATATGTTCCTTGTTACTAAAAAGTAACAATTTGTTTTCATTTTTTAACTTTAATTTACTATTGATTATTTTCTTCTCTATTAACTGTTAAATAATTGTGATAAAATATTTTTATATAAAACTTAAGGAGGATGATTAACAGTTGATAAAATATTAGAAAACTTTATAAAAATATAGAATTATATTCTAATTTTTACTATAATAGTTTTAGGAGGCGATTTTATTGAAATATTATTCAATAGGGCAGTTTGCTAAAGCTATTGGGAAAACTACAAAAACTCTAAGAAATTGGGATAAAAATGGAAAGTTAAAACCAGTTAGAGTTGAAGAAACTGGATATAGATATTATTCTCAAGAACAACTCAATCATTTTTTAGGTTTAAAGTCAGAAAAACAGATGAATAAAAAAATAATAGGATATTGCAGAGTTAGTTCACATAAGCAGAAAGATGACCTTGAAAGACAGATAGAAAATGTAAAAACTTATATGTATGCTAAAGGTTATCAATTTGAAATTATTACTGACATAGGAAGTGGAATTAATTACAATAAAAAAGGATTGAATCAAATAATTGACATGGTAACTAATTCAGAAGTTGAAAAAATAGTGGTACTTTGCAAAGATAGACTCATTAGATTTGGATATGAATTAATAGAGAATCTTTGTAATAAGTTTGGAACTACTATTGAAATAATAGATAATACTGAAAAAACGGAACAACAAGAATTAATTGAAGATTTAGTTCAGATAATAACTGTTTTTAGTTGCAGACTTCAAGGTAAAAGAGCCAATAAAGCTAAAAAGATGATTAAGGAGTTGATTGAAGATGATAAAGACATTAAAGATAATGCTGATTCCTAATAATAAGCAGAAGTCTAAATTATTTCAATCGGCAGGCGTAGCCCGTTTTGCTTATAACTGGGCATTAGGCAGAGAACAAGAGAATTATAAAAACGGTGGTAATTTTCTATCTGATTATGATTTAAGAAAAGAATTTACAAAATTAAAATCTACAG
>CAZLOP010000113.1:0-5814 GCA_964561205.1 uncultured Clostridium sp.
GCAATGAAAGTTATATAAATAGAGGATTTAGCAACTTAAAAAGTTCAATACGTTAAAAAAATGTAGTTATGCAAAAGAACCCAAAAGCAAGTTTTGGAACCTTTTATATGTTTCGTAATATGTTTAAAAGTAAATCTTAAGAAGAAATAAGGAGATAACAAATGGGAGTTAAGGAAAAAATAATAAAAATAAAAGATTATATAACAAAATCTAGTCTTCCGGCTGCTGATTTTGTAATTAATCCATATGTAGGGTGTCCTCATGCATGCAAATACTGTTATGCATGTTTTATGAAACGTTTTACAGGTCATGACGAGGAATGGGGAACTTTTATTGATATAAAAGAATGTGACAAGCCTATTAGTGAGAAAAGAATTAAAGGAAAATCTGTATTTTTATCTTCAGTTACAGATTGCTATAACAAATATGAAGAGAAACATAAAATTACAAGAAGTATATTAGAACAGCTTGTTAATATTGATTGTGAATTATCTATTTCTACAAAATCAAAACTTATTCTACGTGATTTGGATCTATTAAAACAATGTAACAATTTAAAAGTTTCAATGTCAATTAATACTGTAGATGAAAACTTTAAAAATGATATGGATAATGCAAGCAGTATTGAAGACAGACTTAAAACTCTCAAAGAACTTCATGATGCAGGTATATATACAGTTTTATTTATATCTCCAATTTTTCCAGGAATAACTGATTTTAAAGCTATTATAGAAAAATCATATTTATTTATTGATGAATATTGGTTTGAAAACCTAAATTTAAGAGGAGCATATAAAAAGAATATTATTTCATATATAAATGAAAAATATCCAAATTTAAATTGGCTATATGATCAAATATATAATAAGAAGAATAATAAATATTGGGAAGAATTATCACAGGAAATTAAAAAGTATTGTGAATGTAAAAAAGTAAATTATATTAATTATTTTTATCATGAAAAGCTTGTTAAGGAAAAGAAGGACAAAAATATAGTGTAAAGCACATTATGAAAAATGATATTTTAAAATAATATGAGGTATAAAAATGGATATAAAAAAGAGTGTTGAAGCAACAAAAAGAAATTTTGAGGAATCATTTAAAGAAAAGGAATTTTATAATAAACAGACACAGGATGCGGAGCATATAAAAAGAATATTAAACTGCATAGAACTTCCTAAGGATGGAATGAAGGTTCTTGATATAGGAACAGGAAGCGGGTATTTGGCATTTGAAGTTGCAAAGAATAATCCTAAAGCAAAGGTAACAGGTCTTGATATAGTTGAAAAAGCTTTGGCAGAAAATAGAAAACGTGCAGAAAATGAAAAAATAAACAATGTAGATTTTGTTTCATATGAAGGGATTACCTTTCCTTTTAAAGATAATACTTTTCATTATGTGACTGCAAGATATTGTCTGCATCATTTTCCAGATATACAGCATACTTTTAATGAAGCTGCAAGAGTTTTAAAATATGGTGGTAAATTCTTTTTAGCCGATCCTACTCCTAATGAGAATGACAAAGACAGGTTTGTAGATGAATATATGCAGATGAAGAAGGATGGACATATAAAGTTTTATACTTTTGAAGAATTTACAAAGCTTGCAGAAAATGCTGGGTTTACAAAAGTAAAAGAATTTGAAACATCAATAACATTTCCTAAAAAGAAAGAAGGAACAAAGGAATTATCAGAAATTTTAACAAGACATACTAAAGAAGTAGTAGAGGGATACAATGTGAAGATAAAAGAAGAAGAGGTTTATATTACTGAAAGAGTTGCTAATGTTATGTTTCAAAAAGGAGAAAAATAATGAGTGTTTTTGAAGTAAATAATGTAAAAACAATTGAAAAATTATTTGAAGGATGGGAAGAAACATTAATCTGGTCATGTTTAGATGGGTCTATGGGAAAAGCTTTTTCAGATAATCCTGAAAACCCTCAATCAGCTCAAATAATTATTGGAGACTTTTGTTTCTTTGCAGGAAAACCAAATAAAGAACTTATAGAGAACTTTCCTAAGGATTATAAATCAGCATATCTTATTATGATAGGAAGAGATGAAGAACATAATAAACTTATTGAAAAAATATATAAAGAAAAAGCAAATAAAGTAAGCAGATATGCAATAAAGAAAGAATATGATGTTTTTGATAAGGATAAACTACAGAGAATAATAAATAACCTGGATAAGAATATTGAATTACGATTGATAGATGAAGAAATATATAATGAACTTAGAAAGAATCAATGGTCTAAGGATTTATGTTCTCAATTTAATAATTATGAAGATTATAAAAATAGAGGAATTGGTGTTGCTGCAATAGTAGATGGACTTGTTGTATCTGGTGCATCATCATATACAGTATATAAAAAGGGTATAGAAATTGAAATTGATACTAGAGAAGATTATAGAAGACGTGGTTTAGCACTAGCATGTGGAGCAATGTTGATTCTTGAATGTTTAAAAAGAGGATTATATCCAAGCTGGGATGCTCAAAACAAGGGCTCTGTAGCATTAAGTGAAAAGCTTGGATATCATTTTGATAAGGAATATACAGCTTATGAAGTTAAACACTAATTAATTCCATTAAAGTATATTGGTATTAAAATAAAGAGAGAGTTGAAAAATCTGCAAATAAATTATTGGATTTAGAAATAAATATAATATAAAAAATAAGCTGATTATGTAATAATAAGACACAATCAGCTTATTTTTATATTATTTTATAGGGATAATAATGAAAAAAATAGGGATTTATTAATTAATTCTATGTCTAAATTATATAAATATTATGTGACAGAATTGTGTCAATAAGGTTAAGTTTATATTAAGAATAAATAATTTTTATCATATCTATGAAAAAATATGTATGTAGTTAAAGTGATTTGTTCAACAAATAAACAAAAACAGAAAAATAAGAAAAATAATGTGTTAAAATACATTTTATGGTATAATGGAAGAGAGGTATGTTTTTCATATAAAAGGGGTTGTTTAAAATGATAAAAATATTAGAGGATAATTCTTTAGATATAAATGTTTTAGAAATAAAGGACGTTATTGATATTGAATTATTACAAAAGTTTCAGGATGACTTTGCAATAGGAATAAATTGTGCAAGTGTAACCGTAGATAAAGAAGGGGAACCAGTTACAAAACCAAGTTCTTATACTAATTTTTGTAACAAATTTATTCATCAATCTAAAGAAGGGGATAAAAGATGTGCAGTTTCACATAATAGAATGGGAGCAGAAGCATTAAAGAACAGAAAGCCTTATATAGGAAGATGTCATGCAGGATTGATTGATTTTGCAGCACCAATAATGATTGAAAACCAGTTAATAGGAACTGTTCTTGGAGGACAAATGTTAACTGAACCTCTTAGTGACAGTGAATGTAGAAAAACAGCATCAGAAATATATGTAGATGCTGATGGACTTATTAAAGCTGCAAATGAAGTGTATATAAGCAAAATGCGTAATATTGAAGCAGCTGCAAATGTATTATACACAGTAGTAAATTCATTAGCTGAAAATGGATATAATGCATTAAAAATGGAACACTTATCAAAACAATTAAGTGAAAACTTTATGCAAGTATCATCTACAATTGAAGAATTATCAGCTTCATCAATGAATATAGCAAATCAACAGGAAAACTTAAATAAAGAAGTTGAAAATGTTGGTGATGCAACAAATAAAATAAGCAGCATACTTGATGCAATTAAAAATATTGCAAGTCAAACAAAAATGCTTGGACTTAATGCATCAATAGAAGCAGCAAGAGCAGGAGAAGCAGGAAAAGGTTTTGCAGTTGTAGCTAAAGAAATTCAAAATTTATCTGAAAACTCTAAACAGACAGCAGATTCAATAATTGCATTAAATAATAATATTCAAGAAAGTATAAAAACAGTTATGGATAACTCAAAAGTTACGCTTGATACTACTCGTAAACAGGCAAAAGCTATGGAACAGGTTAATGTAAATATACAAAATTCAGTTGCTATTGCTGATAATATAGACAATATGATAGTCAATACACATAATACAAGACATTAGTATTTCGTTTCAAATAATTGTTTAATAATCATATAAATTGAAAGTTGAAAAGTAAATGGGGTAAGTGCAGAATGAAAGTGTTACTTGTAATAGACATTCAAAAAGGATATATAGAAAGATACGACAAGTGTTTACTTACTAGAATAAATCAACGAATACAATACGCTGTTGAGAATCAAGAACTCATTATATATGTCAAGAATATTCGAAAGTTAAGAAATGGCATAAAAATCAATGAATTAGCAGATAACTTAAATTTATGCTCATCATATGTTATATGTAAAGAAACTGCCAGTGCATTTACAAATGAGGAATTGCTTGATATTTTTAGGCAAAATCAAGTTACTGAAATTGAGATAGTTGGCATTGACGGAAATTCTTGCATAGCCAGTAGTGCAATAGACGCACAAAGGCAAGGATATAAAGTAATATTGCCATGTGAGTATATAGGAGCACAAAATATAGAGCGATTTGAAAAAAAGAAACTATCTTTAGTGGAAAAAGGGATTACAGTTATATAGGTGAATTCTTGTTTAGGTATGAGTTTATTATTATATTATAAGTCCTATTGAAAATTGTGCAGCATTAGGAGCACCAGTACAACAACAAGTAGGTGATGCATTAGCACAATTAAAAGAAAACAGAGTAGTTAAGAGTAGCCAGCAGGGTTACTCTTTCATATTATGTAATATAAACTTATTATACAAGGAGATTTTTGTATGAAATTTGGAATAGATTTAGGACATGGAGTAGGATCAGATCGTGGAGCAATAGGAAATATTTCAGAAGAGACAATAATAAATGCAGTAGGAGAATTAGTTATTTCTAAATTAAAAGCATTAGGATATACTGTAATTGAGCTAAGACCAGTAACTGCAACAAGTGTTAACAATAGCCTTCAGCAACGATATAATAAAGCAGATTTTAATAATGTTGATATTGTTATTTCAATTCATGCTAATGCTGGTGGTGGTGTTGGAACTGAAATATATACTTATAGTGCAAAAGAAGTACCACAGGCAAGAGCAATATTAAATAATATTGTAGCATTAGGATTCAAAAATAGAGGAATAAAATCTGGAAATCATCTTGCTATGGTAAAAAGACCAAAAGCTATAGCAATGCTTTTAGAAATATGCTTTGTAGATAGTTCAGATTCAGAGTTATATAATAAAATAGGTGCCCAAAAGTTAGCAAATGCTATTGTAAAGGGTCTTACAGGACAAACAGCAGAAAAATATTATGTAGTTACAAATTACTTGCCATATGCATATAAAGGCTATGATGGTGTGGATATTAACTATGTATTAAGTTATTTTAAAGGTGTAAAATGTTATGTGAGATATAATTCTAAAGGTGTATGGATAGAAACAGAATATTTAAGTAAGCAGAAATGCCAGGAATTAAAGAAAATTCTTGGTAGTTGGTTCTATGAAATTGTTGAAGAATAGTTTATAAATATTATTTGCGGATAATATTATATATAATAATTAAATTAATTTTAAAGGGCAGTATTTAAGATTAATTTCTTATATGTATGTTGCCTTTATTTTTGTCTACACTTGTAAAATTTTATGTGTAGATAATGTTACCCAAAATATGGATTGCCAACACTTTTTATTCAGTTATATTTGTAAGCTCATATTCAATGAAAGTGCACAATAAATAGAAAAATGTTCTTTGAAAATTGAATAATGCCATATTGGAAAGTATGATACAATTAATTCATAATAAACAAATAAAAATTAGAATTTGGA
>CAZLOP010000114.1:0-5791 GCA_964561205.1 uncultured Clostridium sp.
ATGTACAGCAATCTATGAATTTTTAGTTGAGTTAAATATTTTAAAGAAAATAGATGAATGGATTAATTTATTTGAAAAGAATGGATTAGAAAGCAGAGTAAGAGAGTATGAACAAGTAGAAAGTATTGTTATTGATACATTAGATCAGGCTGTAAATGTGTTAGAAAATGAAGTTTTTGAACCATACGAATTTTTTAAAATATTAGATTCAGGATTTGAAAATGAAGAAATAGGAGTTGTTCCAGTATCATTGGATCAAGTTAATATAGGTGATGTTTCAAGAATTAAAGGAATGGATATAAAAGTTCTTTATGTTGTTGGAATAAATGATGGAGTATTTCCATCTGTAAATAAGGACGAAGGATTAATATCAGATAAAGAAAGAAATATATTAAGAAATATAGGAATTAATTTAGCTTCTACCACTAGAGAAAAAGCATTTGAAGAGGAATTTTTAATTTATACAGCATTAACAATTTCATCTCAATATTTAATGTTATCTTATCCAATTGCAGATTTTGAAGGTAAATCATTAAGACCATCTATTGTAATTTCAAAGATAAAAAAGATATTTCCTAAGTTGAAAGAATGCAGCTTTTTAAACAGCAATAAAACTATACATGATAATATAGTTTCACCAATACCTGCATTTAATCAATTAATTTTAGCAATGAGAAAAGATTTTGACAATGAAGAGATTGAGAGTTATTGGAATGAAATATATACATGGTTTTTAAATAGACAAGAATATAAAGAAAAAATAGATAATATATTCAAAGGCTTGCATTATTCCAATTTAAATAATAAAGTGACCAGAAAAAAATTAAGAGAATTATATCAGAATGATAATAAAAAATTAATGTTTAGTGTGTCAAGAATTGAGCAATATGCAGCATGTCCGTTTTCGTACTTTGTAATGTATGGATTGAAAGCTAAGAATAGAAAAATATATGAGTTTTCACCTCCTGATTTAGGTTCATTTGTCCATGAAATATTAGAACTTTTTACTAATAAGGTTAAAAAAGAGGGGATTCTATGGTCTCAATTAGATAATAATAAATGCAGAGAGCTTGTAACAGAAATAATAGATAGAAAGCTTCAGGATGAACAAAATTCAATATTGAATAGTAATAAAAGGTATAAATATCTTGCAAATAGGTTTAAAAGGGTTATTTCCAGGTCTGTTTCTGTTATATCTGAACAAATTGAAAAAGGTTCATTTGAAGTTTTCAAAACAGAATTTAATTTTGGAAATTACAAAGATGGAGAGGCAATAACATTGTCTTTAGATTCGGATGAAAAAATATATTTACAAGGAAGAATTGATAGAATAGATACATTAAATTTAGATGAAAATACTTATGTAAGAATTGTTGACTATAAAACAGGAGCAAAAAAATTTGATTTGAACGAAGTATATTATGGATTACAAATGCAATTACTTGTATATCTTGATGCATTAATAAAAAATTCTAAGTATATTCTAAAAACACAGGCTAAACCTGGAGCAATACTATATTTTAAAGTTGATGATCCAATAATAAAAAGTAATAAAGAATTAACAACTGAAGAAGTAGAAACCAAAGTGTTAGATACATTAAAACTTAAAGGGCTTATTCTTAAGGATGCAAAAGTAGTTAAAGCTATGGATAAAGATATTGAAGGATATTCACTAGTTATTCCTGCTGCCTTTAAACAAAATGGTGAGTTTACAGCAAGCAGTAATGTAGTTACTGAAGAAGAGTTTGATATACTTAGAGAATATGTAAATAAAAAAATGAAAGAAATATGTGAAGAAATGCTTAGTGGGGAAATAAAAATTGAACCATCAAGGAATGCCAATACTCCATATTGTGATTATTGTGATTATTCTTCAATTTGTCAATTTGATACTAAATTGAAAGATAATAAATACAAAATTATATTTAAAAAACCTCAGGATAAAATTATGAAAAAAATAAAAAATGAAGTTGCAGGCAGTGAAGAAGAGGAGTAATTAATATGGGAGAAACAAAGTGGACTAATGATCAGCTTAAAGCTATTAATACAAGAGAATGTAATTTATTGGTTGCAGCAGCGGCAGGTTCAGGTAAAACAGCTGTATTAGTAGAAAGAATAATAAGAATGATAACGGATAAGGATAATCCTATAGATATTGATAAATTATTAGTTGTTACATTCACTAATGCAGCCGCTGCAGAAATGCGCGAAAGAATCGCAGTTGCTATATCAAAGGAATTAGATAAAACACCTAATTCAAAGAATCTTCAAAGACAGCTTACATTATTAAATAGAGCAAATATAACTACAATGCATTCATTTTGTCTTGATGTAATAAAAAATAATTATCATAAAATAGGTTTGGATCCTTCATTTAGAATAGGTGATCAAACTGAAGGGATACTATTAAAATCAGAAGTAATAGAAGAATTATTTGAAGAAAAGTACAATGAAGAAGATTCTGAATTTATTGATTTAGTAGACATATTTAACAGCTATAAAAATGATGATAATTTAAAAGAATTAATTATGAGTCTGTACAATTTCGTAATGTCTGGCCCCTGGCCAGAACAATGGTTAAAAGATAGTGCTGATGCGTTTGATTTAAAAGATATTAAAGAATTGGACAATAGCAGCTGGGTAAAAATTTTAAAGCAAAGTATAAAAATAGAAATTAATGGCTATATAAAAACATATGACAAAGCTATTGACATAATAGGTAATACTGAAGGACTTGAACCTTACATGGATAGTTTTATAACAGAAAGACAATTATTAGTGGATATAATTGATTCAACCAATAGTGGATTATATGAGTTATACAAGACAATGTCTCAAATAAAATTTTCAAGATTAAAGACTATAAAAAAAGATAAGGTTTCTGATGAAGAAGCACAAGCCAGTGTAAAAAAAATAAGAGATGATATAAAAAAAGGCATATCAAAATTAAATGAAGATATTTTTATATCATCTCCAGACGAAATGCTTGTTAATATACAAAAAACATTTCCATATGTAAGAACATTATCAAGAATAATAATAGAATTTTCACGGCGTTTTGCAAAAAAGAAAAGAGAAAAAAATATACTTGATTTTAATGATCTTGAACATTTTTGTTTACAAATACTTATTGATAAAGATGAGGAAGGCAACATTATACCATCACAAATAGCAGAGGATTTTAGAGAATACTTTAATGAAGTATTAGTAGATGAGTATCAGGATTCTAATAATATACAAGAAACTATAATTGATTTAATTTCAAGAAAAAATTTAGATAATCCTAATGTTTTTATGGTTGGAGATGTTAAACAGAGTATATATAGATTTAGACAGGCAGAACCAGAGCTGTTTATAAAAAAGTATAATGAATATAAAGATGACAAAGATAAAGATTATGATGAATATAAAAATAAAAAGATAACTTTATACAAGAATTTTAGAAGCAGAAGAGAAATTATTAATGGTGTAAATTATATTTTTAGAATGCTTATGTCAAGGGATATTGGAGACCTCGATTATGATGAAAAGGAGTTTTTGAATTTAGGTGCTGATTATAAAGTATCAAATAATAAAGATATTATAATGGGTGGTCCTATTGAAATTGATATTATTGATAAATCTGATGATACAGTAGATTATGATGATATTGATGAAGAAATAAATAGTGAAAATATAAATTTGGAAGCTAAAGTTATTGTAAAAAAAATAAAAGAACTTATGGAACTAAGTAATGAAGGAAAATTTAAGATATTAGATAAACAAAGTGGAGAATATAGAGCATTACAGTATAGAGATATAGTTATATTATTTAGAGCTACCAAAAATTCAGCAGATGCATTAGTTCAAAGTTTGGGAGAAGAAGATATACCAGTATATGCTGATACAGGTACAGGATATTTTGAATCGATAGAAATCAGGACTATAATGTCTTTGCTAAAAATAATAGATAATCCAATGCAGGATATACCTATTATAGCAATACTAAAATCACCAATAATGGGATTTACGGCAGAAGAATTAGCAGATTTAAGATTAATAGATAAAGAAAAATATATATATGAAAATATTATTTCAGCATCAGAGCAAAGTGATAATACACAATTAAAAGACAAGTGTATTAAATTTATAAATAGATTAAATGACTGGAGAACAAAAGTTATTTATATGCCTATAGATGAATTTATATGGTATTTGTATATGGATACAGCATATTATGGTTTTGTGGGGGCAATGCCAAATGGAATGTTGAGACAGGCAAATTTGAAAGTATTGTTTCAAAAAGCAAAACAATTTGAAGAAACAAGTTTTAAAGGATTATTCAATTTTATAAATTTTATTAATAAACTTATAAAATCATCAGGAGATATTGGCAGTGCAAAGATATTAGGTGAGAATGAGGATGTAATAAGAATAATGAGCATTCATAAAAGTAAGGGATTAGAATTTCCTGTTGTATTTATATGTGGAGCAGGAAAGCAATTCAATCTTATGGATCTAAATAAAAATTTATTATATCATCAGGAATTAGGCTTTGGACCACAATATGTTGATGCTGATAAAAGACTTAGTATAACTACATTAGCAAAAGAAGCTATAAAAAAGAAAATAAGATTTGAGACATTATCAGAGGAAATGAGAATTTTATATGTAGCATTAACAAGAGCAAAAGAAAAGTTATTTATAATAGGCTGTGTTAATAATTTAGAAAAGTCATTAGAAAGATGGTATAATGCATCAATATTAAATGATGATAATATAATATCATCTCAAACTCTTAAAGGAAAATCATATATTGACTGGATTGGAATGGCTATATGCAAGCATAATTCAAGCTATGAACTATTACAAAGATATGGTTTTAAGTGTGAGCACTTAAAGGATGATTCCTCTGAATGGAATATCAACATATTTAATAAGAGTATATTGGCTGAAGAAAAGCAGAATGAAACTCATGAATCAGAGTACTTTTTTAACTCAGATATTTCCATAAATAATAATATTTACAAACAAATAGATGATATTTTAAATTATAAGTATAAATATGAATTTTCTACAACTCTGAAAAGTAATATATCAGTTTCTGATTTAAAAAGACAGAATAATTATGAAGATAATAATACGTATGACTTATTTAAAGAAAAGGCACCATCTATGCCAAAATTTTTGAAAGAAGGCAGTAAAATTACTGGAGCAGAAAAAGGAACAGTTGTGCATCTTGTAATGAAAAATATTGACTTAACAAAAGTTGGAAGCAAAGAAGAAATAGATAATCAAATTAGACAAATGGTAGATAATGAGCTATTATCTGAGTCAGAAGCAAGAGTAATAAATACAAAAAAGATATATAGTTTTTTTATAAGTAAATTAGGAAAATTATTATTAGAATCATTTAATAATAATAATGAAGATGTATATAGAGAAGTACCTTTTTACACAAGAATACCATGTTCTGAAGTTAATAATTTATTAAAAAATGAAATTATTTATAGTGAAGATAAAATAAGATTGCAAGGAATAATTGACTGCTTTTTTATTCATAATAATAAAGTTATCTTATTAGATTACAAGACAGATTATATAGAAAAGGATGAACAGGAATTAGTAGAAAAATATTCTAAACAATTACAATATTACTCAGATTCAATATATAAGCTTATCAATAAAAAAGTTGATGAAAGATATTTATATTCATTCTATTTGGATAAAGAAATCAAAATAAAGTAAATTTAAAGGTGTATTTTGCAACCCTAAAGTGTAACAAAGTGCAAAGAAAAATTGTAACACCCTA
>CAZLOP010000115.1:0-5768 GCA_964561205.1 uncultured Clostridium sp.
TTATTTTTCCTTATCTTTTTAATTTAATACTTGAATTACATAACTTTCGGTGCTATAATAAAGTTTGTTGAATATGAATAAGTGTGCAGGTTTTCTAAAAAACTGCATATACCCTATAAAAATTTAAGGGGGTGAATCAAGAATGGCAAATATTAAATCAGCAAAGAAGAGAATTAAAGTTATCGAAACTAAGACTTTAAAAAACAGAATGATTAAATCAGCTTTAAAAACTACTATAAAGAATTTTGAAGCTGCAGTAGAAGCTAAAAACGTTGAAGACGCTAAAGCTAAATTTACTGCTGTTACTAAGTCATTAGATATGGCTGCTTCTAAAGGAGTAATCCATAAGAACATGGCTGCAAGAAAGAAATCAAGATTAGCTGCAAAATTAAATGCAATAGCATAATCTATAACCCACCTTCTATAAGGTGGGTATTTTTCTATCTATTTAGGAACAGTAAGTGTATTAATAAGAAGAAGTTCCATCTCCATATCTTTATCTGCTCCGCTGCTTTTTAATTTTTTTTCATATGTATTGCATATCTTTATAAGTTCACATAGTTGTCTTTCTGTGAAATTTCTACACTGAACAATAAGTTTTTCACATACAAAAACAGGAATTTTAAACTGACCTGCAAAATCATCTGCACGCTTTCCATTGGCAATTCCCAATTTTATCTCATAAAGTCTGAAAAAATGTTTCTGAATTGAACTTATCATAAGCATATGCATATCTGATTTTCCTAAAATATCTCTCATAATATCTATTGCAATATTAATCTTTTTTTGAGCTATAAATTCTACAAGATCAAAAACATCATCACTACTCGATCCGCATATTAAAAAATCTATGTCTTTTTTCTCAATTTCTCTCTCACCTGTATATGCTATAAGCTTATCAGCTTCATGTTTTATGATATGAAAATTGTTGTATACTTTCTCACAAAAATAAGCAAGCTGAGTTCTGCCAATATCTTTTCCTTTATCGTTAAATATCTGTGCTACTTTTTTTATATATTTATCTCTTTTCAGCTTATCACAAAAAACAATAGACATATTCTTACCTACTGTTGTTAGTTTTTTATTTTTATTGGGTCTTTCTCTTTTATCATTAAACAAATAATACATAATAAGTATTGTATATGGAGGAATATCCTCTATATATTTTTTTATTTCATTATATGTTTTGGTACTATGAGAATCACTTTTTTCTCTTAAAAAGTCAGCTCTATATACAACAACAACTTTCTTTTCACTCATAAAAGGCATTGTTTCACATGCATTGAATATATCATCAAATTCTGCATTCATTCCATCTATTTTTATAAGATTAAGGTCCTGCATTCCTTCATCTATTTTTCTTTTTGTAATAAGCTCAATGGCATCTTTAATTAATTCTTCATCTAATCCACAAAAAACATATCCATTTTTTATATTTCCTTTTTCTATTTCCTGCTCATAAATGTCATATGTAATCACTATTATTTCCTCACAATCAAACTATACCTTCAAGAATAATATTTTTCCCATCCTTCTCAAAAATATATAATGTATTAATATTATTTCTATCAAAATTTATTATATCATAATCTTCATAATGTTTTTTGTAATAGCATCCTATGATTTCTGCATTTTTATCATAATCATGTAAAAATAATTTATCTTCATTGTTAATAATCTTTAAACTTCTCCTAATATTAACTGAATTCTTATTAACATATGTATTGGAAGCATATATTCTATTTTTTAAAGATTTTATATTTCTGCATTTATCATTACAGCACAGTATTCTTTTTCCCCTATATGCTATAAGCACAGCCCCTTCTTCATAATTTTTAATTGTTAATATGGGACTGTATATCTGAACTAAAATTATTAACAGACTTATTATTGGAAGATATATGAACTTCTTAAAATTCTTTTTTATAAAATATGCACTAATTAACATTATACAATATAAAGTAACAACATGTTCATTTGTATAAACTGGTAAAATGTTAAAATACTCACAAAACCTCATAGAATAATCTAATATATTAATTATTTTATCTATACAGTATGATGCAAAATCAAAAATAAAGGGAATTTTAATAATAATCATAGATAAGTTTCCTGCTATAACCAGTAAATTTATTATTGGTACAAGAATAAGATTTCCTAAAACAAAGTTTAATGATACTTCATTATAGGTCAGCATAATAAGCGGCATTGTAAAAACCTGTGCACTTAGTGTAATGCTCATACCTTCTCTTAATTTAGGGTTTAATTTATATAATTTGTAATCAAAATATTTTTTCAAAAGAATTATACCTGCTGTAGCTAGAAAAGACAGTTGAAATGACAATTGAAATACAGCATTAGGATTATTTAACATTATTATTATTCCTGAAAGACTTATTGCACTTAATGAATTATTATTTCTTTTAGCAATTCCAGCTCCTATTATTGATAACAGCATTATAAAAGCCCTTATTGAAGAATATGCACATCCTGTAAAAATTACATATAACATTGTAACAGCTAAAGCAGAAGTCTTTCCTATAATTTTTTGAAGAAAACCATAAACAAGCATTACATGGAGTCCAGACACACTTATTGTATGAATTATGCCCCAATTACTCATATCTTCTTTGTCTTCACTGTCAAGATAATCTTTAAATCCAAAGGAAATAGATGATATTAATCCACTTTTGCGTACTCCCAGATTGTCTTCAAGTCTTTTATATGTATTTTCTTTAAGTCGTGCAAGATTAGTAATGAAATCATCCTCTATTTTTTTATAGGTATATACATTAATTTCACCTATTATTCCATATTTAAAATCTTCATTAACTTTACCTTCACCTTTTATTTTATATCTTTCCTGATTTTTTATGTCTGCATCTTTTATATTTAAGTTAATATTTTTTCCCTTATATGAAGCTGTAATTCCATAAGAGTTTACATTTTTTATTCTCACTACGTTATTTATATTCTGAGGAATGGCATAATACATATTATTTAATAAAATTCCTATAATAAATACAATTAATAAAGAACCTGCAAAATTTAAAGAATATTTATACAATAAAGCAGAAAAAAAGAAGCCTGCAATAAATATTGTAAGCTTCTTATAATCATCATAAAGAATATAAGTTATACTACTTATTATTAATGTTAGAAATACATAAACTATAGGATTCCCAACATTTTCTGTTGACTTAAGCAGCGGCATACAATCATCACCTCATTATGAGTTTTGCCACTTTTTCGCCAAAATTTCATAAACAAGAAAAATAAATATTGAAACTGCCATTTCTGCCATTATAACATCTCTAACAACAATATTGTTAATAGTGATTATTACAAATGCAGCTATAATAATGAAGAAAAATGCAACAATACCAAGCAGAAGTTCATTACTCATTTTTCGCAATGATACATTACTATTACATAATGTAAGGAATAATAAATCCATACATACATATACAAATGGTATTATCTGAACTTCTGGCATTTCCACCTTATACATAGAGACAAGGGTTATAGCACTTAAAACTGCACTTCGCATAAACATACCAAATATAGATGGCTCTTTTCCACTCTTTAATATTGTAATTAGTATTAAAGGCAGAATTACTAATGTATTAGCTGTAAATAATGTAATTGAATTTACAGCATCATTCTGACCAAATGCTATACACCCAATCATTAAAGCAAGTTCAACAAACAATGCATTAAAAAATAATTTAAAGCTTCTTTTAATGTTTGTTTTTAATTCCTGAGAATACTTTTTCACATCAAATAAAGCATCAAGATAATTTTCTTTTATATAAATATCAGATAAATTTTTAACCATCTTTGGTGCATTTCCTCTGCTAATGCCCAAATTAGCCAAATTTAATACCTGAAGATCATTCAAAGTATTACCAACTGCACCTACATTGTATCCATCCTTTACAAAGAGAGCTACTATCTGAGCTTTTACTTCTGGCGTTGCTCTACAGAATACCCTTACTCTTCCTGCTAATTCTTTAAGTTCTTCTCCATTTAATGAATCAAGCTCTATGCCTGCAACAACCTGGCTCTTATTTCTAATTATTTCTGTCTTTAACCCATTGGTAATAGCACTTAGCTTACTTTCATCAGTAAATAATATAGGTACTATACCTCTGTCTTTAAGATTTCTAATATCATTTTTTATATTATGTTTTAACGGATTATCCAAACCTATTATTCCAACAAAAACCATATTACTTTCAATATTTTCAGATTTGGAAGGCAGATAACTAAAATTTCTATATGCAAATCCAACAGTAACTAAACCCTCAGTAGAAAAATTCATGTCAATAAACTTAATTTTATTTCTTATTTCGTCCGTTAATTCACGTTCTATTCCTTCCAGCATGATATGAGTACAATTTTCAAGTACTGTATCAACGCTTCCTCTAACATTAGCTCTGAATCTTCCTTTTACTCTTGTTATTACTGTCATAAATTTTTTATCTGGGTCTACTGGCATTTCAAACATTTTTGAATTATTTATATCAACAGTTGGCTTAGATATCTTTTTTCGTGCTGCATAACTTAAAAATGCTACTTCCTGCATATCGCCCTCTCCTGCATCTTCAGCAATATCATATGTTGCATTATTACATATAACAGACATTTCTATAAGTCTGTCAATTGTCATTTCTTTTTTATATACATCATCTTTAGATATTATATTTTCATTAACATATAGTTTGCTCACATTCATTTCTTCTTGACTTATTGCACCAACTTTATCAAGAAACATAATGTCTATATCATTTATAAGATTAAATATGGAAAAATTAACTATATCTATATCATTTTTAGAATAATTATTAATTATCATATTATATGCAAAAACACAAATTATAGATATAGGGATACATCCTAATGCAAAAACTCCTTTAGCCAAAAATGCATTTTCAGTATCCATGCCAGAAAAATACAAGGCTCCCCATATAGCAATAACAAGAGCAAAAAATATAGCAAAATACTTATCAAACATACCAATTACTTCATCTTTAAATGAATGTTTTCTGTTATTTGCTGATTTTATCATAGCTAATAGTTTTCCAATTAATGTAGAATTTCCAATTTCAATAACTATCCCTAATCCATTACCGCTTATTATGGTAGAACCTTTAAATAGAAGATTATTCATTTCTGTAATTGACAAATCGTTATTTAATATTATTTCTTCAGTCTTTGGTTTTATGCTATTTTCTCCTAAAAGAACACTTTCATCTGACACCAGATCATTAGATTTTATTATTCTTATATCTGCTGGAACTATGTTTCCTGGTGCTAACCTGACTATATCCCCATATACAAGTTCTTCACTTGAAATTAACTGCTCCATTGAATCTCTTATTACAACTATATCTCCAGATAAAACTTTTTCCAGATTTCCAGCTGATTTATTTCTGTTTAATAAATAAACAACATTTATTATAATATTTATTATAAATATTACTGCTATAAATGATACACATATATATTTTTTTAATACAAGCAAAATTGCTATTATAGCTATGTATATGAATACATTTTTTTCTTTTAAAGAACCAAATATACATTTAAATAATTTAACCTTATCAGGTAAATCAACTATATTCCTGCCTTTTCTTCTTTTTAATAGTTCACAATCTTTTTCACTCATACCAGTTTCAATATTACTTCTTAACAACTGGACAATCTGTGACCACGAGCTATTACAAAATCTTTCCAAAAATCCCCACCATCCTATGAATATTTAT
>CAZLOP010000116.1:0-5652 GCA_964561205.1 uncultured Clostridium sp.
CTTAATTAAATTATGATTTATATAAATGCTAAAGAATAGAACAAATTTTAGTGTTATAGTGTGATTAATTATCGTCTCATAATAGTTTGCTGCTGACGAACTTTTTTTATCTGGCTGTGATCAACAGGGATTAAATCTTTTTTAGTAGTAAGATTTAAAATATTGCTTATTATAATTTCTTGAGAATTTTCTTTTTTACTGTCCTTATCACCGAATAATCCCATTATCATAACTTTATGACCTTGCTTTAAGTCTATAAATTGTGGCTTTTTGAACCAAGCAGCCTTTTTATATTGGCATTTTACTACTTTTCTGCCTGTTTCAGGTTTTACGATTATATCAACAAATAACCTGTTAAAGATAATATAACTTTTTTCTAATATTTTAACAGATAGAATAGTTCCGTTAACACTTGTTATTCTATCACCATATTTTTGCATATAAGCATCTTGATAATATTTACCCAGCTTATCTTTTAAACCCATATATAATTACTCCTTTGCATACATAATAATCCTATTCTATTTATAATATCAATTTATTATACCATAATATTTTATTTTGGTATAATAAATTGATATTATAAATAAAAGTCACACATTTGTAACAATTATAATTTAATATAATAGTATAAGATATTTACATTATAATTTATTAGAATAACATAGGGTACAAAAGGAGAGGCAATATATGGATAAGAACCTTGTCAGCATGTGCAACAAAATCATAGAAAATTATAGATATGCAATTAAGAGATTAAGATATGATGGAGATTATATAAATCATTTTTGTGCTTTAATAAGTGGCTGCAGAGAAAGGAATATTAATGAGTATGAAATCAAGAAGGTAAGAAGTATTATAAGAGAAAAAACATCTAATATATCACCTTTTAGGGGAGATATGCTGTATATACTTTCATTTATACTTGTAGAAAATAATCAAAGCAGTGAAGAATTTATAGATGAATTATTAGAAACTTTTAATGCATTAGTGGATAATGGATTTTTTGAATGTGGATATTTAGTATTAAGTGCATATAGCATTACTGCTTATGTTTCAAAAGGAGAAAGAAATAGAATATATAAATCCATGCAGGATATATTTTTTATAATGAAGACAAAATATAATTCATGTACAAGACAAGATGATTACTTATTATGTTCTCTTCTTGCCATAGAAGGATTTGAAGAAGAATATATAAATACCAATATTGATGTTTTATCAGATAAATTAGAACATATACAGTCATTTAATAATAATATAATTCAGGCAATTACAGGAACAATAATACTTTACAATACAAAAGATAATATAGATAATATATATGATTTTATAAAAGAACTGGATAATAAGGATTTAAAACTTGGTCAACAGTTTGTAAATATTATTGGGCTCACAGATCAAAACAGTAATAATAAAGAATTTATTAATAAGATGATAGAAGTATTAAAATATTTGTCAGATGAAGAACCAGAATATTATTATTATATGGATAAGGATTTCAGCAGTATGATTGCATTTATCATTGTACTTATGTCATGTAATAATCAACAGGCAAAATATATTGATGAAATTATAGCATATGGAGTATATTGCTTTTTAAAAAGTAAAAATGCAGGAATTCTTAATGAAGTGCTGGCGTAAACTAAAATCTAAAACAGAAATGGTGTGGTTCAATGAAGAACAATATTTTACATGTAGATATGGATGCTTTTTTTGCATCTGTAGAACAGAGAGATAATCCTGAACTTCAGGGAAAACCAGTTATTGTTGGTGGAATGAGTGAAAGAGGAGTTGTATCTACATGTTCTTATGAAGCAAGAAAATATGGAGTCCATTCTGCTATGCCTATTTTTATGGCAAAACAAAAATGTCCTGGAGGTATATATTTAAGAGGAAGATATGGCCGATATGTTCAGATTTCCCAGGAAATATTCAAAATATTTTCTGAAGTAAGTGACAGTGTTGAAGCAGTTTCCATAGATGAAGCATTTATTGATATAAGTGAAGGCAAAATAAAAGATGGAATGGAAGCAGCACGATACATAAAAAAGAAAGTATTTAAAGAACTTAATCTTACATTATCAATAGGGATATCATATAATAAATTTTTAGCAAAACTTGCTTCGGACTGGAACAAACCAAGTGGTATTAAAGAAATAAGCAGAGAGATGGTGCCTGAAATATTGTTTCCTTTAAGAATAGAAAGAATACATGGACTTGGAAAAGTATCTGTAAGCAGACTAAATAATATGGGAATTTTTTATATTAAAGAATTGTATAAAATGCCAAAGGAATTTTTTGTTGAATACATGGGCAAAAATGGACTTGATATATATGACAGGATACGTGGAATTGATAATAGACAAGTAATTACAGCACATGAAAGAAAATCAATAGGAAAAGAAATAACATTAGAATATGATACTGGTAATAAAAATGAATTAATGGAATATATAAAAGAATTTGCAAAGCATATAGAACAGCAGCTGTCAGAAAAGAATGTTATGGCAAAAACAATAACATTAAAATACAGAACAGAATATTTTGAAAATCATACAAGAAGCAGAACTCTTAATAAATATATATGCAGCAGTGAAGAAATAATAAGGGAAAGCGAAACTTTATTAAATGCTGAAGAATTATCATGCAAAGTAAGACTTATAGGAATAAGTTTATCAACATTTAAAGAGAATGAAGCTGCCCAGCTAAGTTTATTTTAAAAAAGTATACCTAAATTACCTCGTTTAGAATATTAATAATATATAGAATAAAAAAGGAGGTAACTGCTTTGAAATGTTTTATCAGGTTAAGATGTTCTAATAAACGTCAAAGTAGATAGGTTATGAATAAAGAGTTAACTTCAAATGAAATAATTTTTTGTCCTATATGCAGAGATGTAATGAAAAGAAGTGTGGGAATAAAAAGAAGTGAAAAAGCAGTTATGCTTGAAAAAATACGTAAAGCATTAATGATAAAAAAAGATGGTTTCAATATATACTATGTAGATTCATTTTCAAAAGAAAAAATTCATGAATTAGTAGAAAGTATAAAAAAGATATATTCTAAAAATGATGCGCCTAAAGACATATGCTATGTAACTGCCGAAGATGAATCAGAACCTTGTGTACTATATTTGAAGAATGGTCATGGAGTAAGACTAAAAGAAGTTATAGAGGAAATTAGAGAAAAGTATTATGACTGCATAAATGATTTTTACCTTACATCAGACCTGAAGGAGAAAGAAGCAATTATAAAAAGCATAAATGGGGAACGTAATAGTTATATAACTAAAATAATGGAAATGGCTAAAAATGAAAACTTTGATGTAAAAGCTACTAATGGAGGTTTTGTATTTATACCATTAAAGGATACAGGAAAAGAAATGACTACAGATGAATATGACCAGCTTGAAGAAGGAACGCAGGCAGATATTGAAAAGCAGGCATCAAAATTAAAAATTCAGGCAGAAGAAATATTAGAAAAATTAAAGGATATTGAAATAGAATCAATAGAAAAGCTTAGAGTTATATATAAATCATATTTAAAAGATAATATGCAGAATTTTAAAGATAGTGTTTTATCTGAATTTGTATGTGAAGATGCAGTATGCAGATATCTTATAGAAATGTTTGAAAATATTGATGATAATATAACTGAGTGTTATACAATAAATCTTGAAGATGATGATGATGAAATAAAAAAAGCAATAGAAAAATATAAAGTTAATGTAATAGTTGATAATAGTGAGGAGAAACATCCACGGGTAATTTATGAAGAAGATCCTAGTGTATCTAAATTAATTGGTAATATAGAATATAGAAATAATAATGGAGTTTATACTACGGATATTTCACTCATAAGTGCAGGCAGTATTGTAATGGCCAATGAAGGATGTTTGATTGTAACATTATCATCATTAATCAATGCTGGAAATGGACAAGGATATTATTATTTAAAAAAAGCTTTACTGCTTGGAAAAGTTGATTATAGTTATTCAAAAAATTATCTTGATGTTCTTGCTGTAGCTGGCTTAAAACCACAATCAATTAATATAAACACAAAAGTAATTTTAATTGGAGATTACCAATCTTTTGCAATATTATTTGAAAAAGACGAAGATTTTAAAAAGTTATTCCCAGTTAAGATAGAATGTGTGCAAGAGCAGGATTATAATGATGAGATTGAGGGATATGTTTTAGACAGTATTGTAAGAAAAGTTAAAAAAGATAAACTTTTAAAAATAACTGATAAAGCTGCATCAGAAATAATAAAATTTTTAGTAAGAACGGCAGGAAACAGAAATAAGATTAATGTAGATGAGTATTATCTTAACCGTGTATTGTATTTGGCAGATAGTACTGCAAGAATGAAAAATAAAAAAGCAATTGATAGTGATGATATTATTGAAGCAGCATATGAAGGTGAAGAAATTTTTGACAAAATTATGGAGAATTATCAAAATAAAAAAATACTCATTACAATTGATGGACAGAAGACTGGCATAATAAATGGGCTTGCTGTTGTAGGAAGTGGTTTTTATAGTTTTGGAAAACCAATGAGAATTACATGTCAGTCTGTTTTAGGAAATGGTAATATAATAGATATTCACAAAGAATCTAAAATGAGTGGAAGTATTCATGAGAAATCTATTGGCATTTTGAAAGGACTGCTTAGCAATCTGTTAGGGCCATATGAGAGAATTCCTGTTGATTTTCAATTGAGTTTTGAGCAGACTTATGGATTGATTGAAGGAGATAGTGCTTCAGTTGCTGAAATAGTATGTATTCTTTCAGCATTAAGCAGAAAACCTGTACGACAGAATATAGCAGTAACAGGTTCTATTAATCAGTTTGGAGAAGTGCAGCCAATAGGTGGAGTTAATGAAAAAATAGAAGGTTTTTTTTATGTATGTAGTAAATTAGATACTATAAAGAATAAAGGTGTTCTTATTCCTGAATCTAACAAAGATGAACTTGTTTTATGTAAAGAAGTTGAAAAAGAAATAAAAAATAAAAACTTTCATATTTATACCATGAATTCTTTAGAAGATGCATTGAAAGTACTAGTGTTTTCTAATGGAGATAATATGAAGAACTTTTTAAAGGATATAGAAAATGAAATTTCTAAATATAAAGTAACGAAAAGAAAAAATACTAAAAAAGAATAATATATTTCATTAAAAAAGTTGTACCTATGATAAGTACAACTTTTTTATTTAATATAAATTGACTCTATAATAGCAAATATGTTAAAATATGGTAAGAATAAAACTGAAAGGAGAGGGAACATATAAATTGCAATGCTATATAAATCATAATTTGAACTAAGAACTAAGAGGTAAGAAGTAAGAGATTCAGAGAAAAATCTTTCAGATTTTTTATTATATATTGTATGGATTTTGTTTGCACAAAATCTACCGCTTAAACTACTCAATTCTTATAATTTATTTTTCTGTAAGAAAAATTTCCTAAACTTTTACCTCTTACTTCTTACCTATTACTTAGTTCAAATTATGATTTATATAAATATTAAAGAATAAAACCTTTTGATGCAACCACCCCTTTAATTATTTTTTTATAAATATTGGCTTAGAAACTTTATAATAGTATTCTTTCATCTTAGGCATCATTTTATCCCATCCATATAAAA
>CAZLOP010000117.1:0-5640 GCA_964561205.1 uncultured Clostridium sp.
AATTGATATTATTTACTACTTAATGATATACTATTCTTAATGTTTATAAGAAAGGATGACATACATTATGGCACTAGATGGTATATATTTATCTACTATTGTAGACAATTTAAAAAATATATTTGTTAATTGTAAGATAGATAAAATTAATCAGCCTGAAAAGGATGAAATAATACTTACTGTTCGAAAAGAACGAAAAAATATAAAATTACTTATCTCTGCTTCTCCACGTTTTGCTAGAATACATATAACTGAAAATACAAAAAAGAATCCTATTACAGCACCAATGTTTCTTATGGTTCTCAGAAAATATTTATTAAATGGAAGAATATTAAACATAATTCAAAAATCTGGAGACAGAATCGTAATTTTAAATATAGAAAATACTGATGAACTAGGTTTTAACAGCACTTATTCTCTTATTGTAGAAATTATGGGAAGACACTCTAATATAACTCTTGTACGTGATCGTGATAACAAGGTTATGGAATGCATAAAACATATAACTCCAAACATTAACAGTTACAGAATATTATATCCTGGTACTGATTATGTTTATCCTCCCAAATCAAACAAATTGAATCCATTTGATTTTGATTTTCACCAATTTTCTTCATATATCAGCAATAATTCTCTCGAATTTAATAGTACTTTTTACAGTACTGTTTTTACAGGTATAAGCAGACTTTTATCTAGTGAATTATATTATAACATAACTAAAAACAGCAGTTCACCTACAAGAAAAGAAATTTATGATAATTTTAAGCAATTTCTTTTAAATATTAAAATGAACAGAAATTTTGTAATATATTCTGATGAGAATAATAAACTGAAAGATTACTATTGTATATCACTTAATACTCTTAAAGAAAAATATTCTGAAAAGTCTTATGATAATCCCCACAATCTTATGGATGATTTTTATATAAAAAAAGATACTCAGGACAGACTTTTAAATAAATCTACAGATATGCAGAAACTTATAAATACCAACTTGGAACGGTGCCTAAAAAAGGAAAGGATTTTAAAAGAAACCTTAAAAGAGTGTGCAGAAAAGGATAAATATAAAATAAATGGTGATCTGCTTACTTCTTTTATATATTCCATAAAAAAGGGGGATAGTGAATGCAAACTTCTTAATTTTTATAATGAAAAAGAAGAAGAATATATTACAATTAAATTAGATCCAAACAAAACACCATCTGAAAATATTCAGAAATATTATAAAAAATATAACAAGTTAAAAGCTTCTGAATCTCATGCTTCTTTAGAATTAGAAAAAAATAATAAGGAAATTGAATATTTGAGTTCTGTATTAACAAATATCTTAAATGCAGAAAGTTATGACGAAATAGAAGAAATAAAGAATGAACTTGTCTTAACAAATTATATAAGACACAGAAAAAAAGATAAGAAAAGCAAAACAAAATCTTCCAAACCTCTTATGTTTATGTCCAGTGATAACATTGAAATATATGTTGGAAAAAATAATATACAAAATGACTATTTAAGTCTTAAATTTGCAAACAAAAATTACTTATGGCTTCATGCAAAAGATATACCAGGCTCACACGTTATTGTCTGCTCTTTTGATGTTCCTGATAAAACTTTAGAAGAAGCAGCTGTAATTGCAGGATATTACAGCAAGGGAAAAGCAGAAAACAAATTATCAGTAGATTATACAAAGGTGAAAGAATTAAAAAAACCTAATGGTGCAAAACCTGGAATGGTTATCTATCATACAAACAATACTATTGTTATTCAGCCTAATGACTTTCTCACTTTATTTAATGATAAAAAATAGCTGAAAAGCTGCCACAAATTAATGTGACAGCTTTTCAGAATTTTATAAGAACATATTGAATTTTTCATATACTTCTTCATACTGTTCCATTGTATCTACAAATACTTCCTTCTTTTCTTCTTCTAAGGCTACTATTATGGCATTTATCAAACTTAATGGAGCAACAAAGGAATCTACTGCTACTACGCCTTTACTTGCTGCTGTTAATGTTACATCACTATATGGAACTAACGGTGATAACATATTATCCGTAATTGCCATAGTCTTAGCACCCTTCTCCTTCATAAATTTAAATAATTCTATTACTCCCTTTATATGTTTTTCAAAGCTTATTCCTATTATTAAATCATCTTTTGATATTTTTTTAGGAATAAATTCATTGCTGCTTATAATTTTTACATCATTAACAACAAAATCAAGATAATATTTCAAAAATACTCCAAGAGCATATGTATTGGCTTTTGCTATTATATATATTTTTTCAGCATTCAGTATCTCATTTACAGACTTCTTTATTTCAACTAAATTTACATCTTCTAAAGTTAATTTTATATTATTAAGGTCACTTTCAAATACTCCATATATTATTTTTTCTTTTTCTCCACTTTCTTCATTTTTATTTACCCTGATTTTTTCTATTTTATTTACCTGATTCTGCATACATTGCTGTATATCTCTCAAGAATTCAGGATAACCTTTATATCCAAGAAATATTACAAACCGCGTTACTGTGGCTATACTTACACTTGATAAATTAGCCAATTTCTCAACTGTTAAAAATGGCGCACTATTAGGATGTGACAATATGTACCTTGCTATTTTCTCCTGTGCTTTACTCATCTTTGGTATCTTTTCTGCTATTTTTTGATATACTTCAGCCATTTTTCTGCCTCCTTATCATCCTTATTATTCTTCGTGTATAACAATAGTAAATTTTATTCAAAATTTTTAAATAAAAAAAAGATGCTAAAACGCTCATTGCGCTTAGCATCTTTGCTAATTAATATATATTCATATTAACACCAAAAAATCAATTTGTAAATATATTTTCAATTTAATTTTTCTATTTTAATAACATATTTGCAAGTGTATCTCCCTGATTCTTAATTTTTTCGTTATCAAAATACTGATAATAATAGCATTTTATTTTACCATTATATAATTTTCTGTTCTTGGTACTCTTTCTTCCAAAAGTCCTTTCAAAAGGCTCATAAGATGTTAATAAATTAAAATCCCATCCTGGAAGATTTTCCTTTACTTCTCCCATATGTTTATATAATATTTTTAGGTTTTCAAGTTCACCAATTCTTTCACCATATGGTGGATTTGAAACTATAAAACCATATTTTTTAGAAGTGGAAAATTTCATAAAATCACGCTTTTGAAATTCTATATAATCCTTAAGTCCTGCTTTTTCAGCATTTTCCATTGCTACTTTTAATGTTCTGTAATCAATATCGTATCCTATTAATCGTATGTCTTTGTCCTTAACTGCTTTTCTTGCTCCATCTCGTACCATATCAAAAGTATCAGGCGGCATTGTAGGCCAGGTTTCGCATACAAATTCTCTATTTACACCAGGTGCTATATTGAGAGATATCATTGCAGCTTCAATTAGTATAGTTCCAGAACCACAGAAAGGATCAATAAGCTCAAATTCATCATTATATCTTGAGATAAGAAGCATTGAAGCTGCTAATGTTTCTTTTAATGGTGCTTTTCCTGCATTGGCTCTATACCCTCTTTTATGTAATCCAGGACCTGTAGTATCAATAGTTAATGTCACCACATCTTTTAAAATTGAAACTTCAATTTTATAAACCGGACCACTTTCACTAAAATTTTCAACTCCATAACTTTCACTCATACTGCTTACTATTGCTTTTTTTACAATTGACTGGCAATCAGGAACACTATGAAGAATTGATTTTATACTTTTCCCAACCACATGCATAACTCCATCTACTGGTATAATTCTGCTCCAGTCTACCTTTTTTGTTCCCTGAAATAATTCTTCAAAAGATACAGCCTCAAACTCCGCCATTTTTATAAGCACTCTGTCAGCTGTTCTCAGATGAATATTTGCAATTGCAATATCCATTTCATCGCCTTGAAATGCTACTTTTCCATTTTCAATTTTTAAATCTTCATATCCCAGTGCTCTTAATTCTTTTGCTGTAATACTTTCAATTCCAAAAGTACTTGTAGCTATTAGATTATACATCATAATATTGTTTCTCCTTAAATTTAGTGTGAGTATATTTTCACACAGTCATTATCATCTACTTCTTTTAATTCTACTGCTATTAATTCATTTTTTGAAGTTGGAATATTTTTACCTACATAATCAGCTCTTATTGGAAGTTCTTTATGACCTCTGTCTATAAGCACTGCAAGCTGTATAACATTAGGTCTTGCAACATCTATTATAGCATCTATTGCTGCTCTTATAGTACGACACGTATACAAAACATCATCTACAATTATAACCTTTTTGTTCTTAACATCAATATCAAGTTCACAGCTTTTAACTTCTGGCATGTCATTTTCTTCAGTTAAGTCATCCCTGTATAGTGAAATATCAACAGATCCTACAGGAACATCTACTCCTTCTATTGATTTTATATATTCAGCTATTCTGTTAGCTAAAGGGCATCCTCTTGTTTTTACACCAATTAAGACAACATCCTCGATTCCTTTGTTTCTTTCTATTATTTCATGAGAAATACGTATAAGCGTTCTGTTTAGAGCTTTGTCGTCTAGTAAAGTTGCTTTTAATTCCATTTATTTTACCTCCTTGTATTTTAAATTTCATTTCTTAATTTACATATAAGTTCATTAAAGTATTCTGGAAGTTCACTGTTAAATTCCATATATTCATTTGTTGATGGATGTACAAAACCTAGTATTTTTGCATGCAAAACCTGCCCCTCAAGTTTAAACCTCTGCTTTTTATATCCATATAAAGGATCTCCTACCAAGGGAAAACCAATAGATGACATATGAACTCTTATCTGATGTGTTCTTCCTGTTTCAAGAACACATTTTACAAGAGTATATCCATTATATCTTTCTAATACATTGTAATGTGTAACTGCATGTTTGCCATCCTCAACAATTCCCATCTTCAATCTGTCTTTCTTATTTCTTCCTATAGGTTTATTTATAGTTCCTTGATCATTTTTTATTCTGCCTTCAACTAATGCATAATATTCCCTTTTCATTGAATGTTCTTTTAACTGAGCACTTAATTTATTATGTGCTTCATCATTCTTTGCAGCAACTAAAATTCCTGATGTATCCTTATCAATTCGGTGCACTATTCCTGGTCTTATTATTCCATTAATACTTGATAAATCAACACAATGATACAAAAGAGCATTAACAAGGGTTCCATTATAATTTCCTGGGGCTGGATGCACAACCATGCCTTGTGGTTTGTTAACTACAATAATATCCTTATCTTCATACAATATATCCAGTTCAATATTTTCAGGTTCAACTTTAAGCATTTCAGGCTCTTCTTCAGTTATTTCAATAATATCTCCATTCTTTACCTTATAATTACTTTTTATTATTTTTCCATTAACTATAACATTCTGTTTTTCTACTAATCCCTGAATATATGAACGTGACTTGTCACTCATTAAATCACTTAAATATTTATCTATTCTAATACTGCATTTATTTTCACTAACTATATATTTTTTCGTTTCCATAAGCTTAACCTCATATAAATTAAATAAAAAAGTGGCTTCGCCACACTTTTAACCTTCTATTACAAAATTTCATTTTTTGAAACAAACAACTACTTAATCTTTATATAATCTAAGAAG
>CAZLOP010000118.1:0-5629 GCA_964561205.1 uncultured Clostridium sp.
ATGATGAGCTTATTCATCCAGATGATTATCAAAATTCATTATTATGCAGATTAAATTCAGAAGAAGGTAATACTCATAAAGGACATGGTCTTGTAAATAGATGCCGCTGTAAAAACGGTGAATATAAATATATTCGCTGGAACTGGAGTCGTATGGTTACTGATAATCGTATTATTATGACTGCCACAGATGTCACTAAAGAAATACAGCTAAAAAAAGAAAGAGAAGAATTAATGAAAAATTATGAATTAGAAACTCTAAAAACAAATTTCTTTGCAAATATTTCACATGAATTCAGAACTCCTATTAATATAATTCTTACAACAATTCAATTATTGTTAACGATGAATAAAAGCTGCAGCTGTGATTTGGACAAAGAAAAATTCAAAAAATATTGTAATGGAATAAAACAAAATTCATATAGGTTATTAAGACTTGTAAATAATCTTTTAGAAATGACTAAAATAGATCAAGGATATTGTGAACTTAAGCCACTAAACTGTAATATAGTTGCGTTAATTGAAAATATAGTTCTTTCAGTTGCTGACCATATTGAAAATAAGAAACGTCAGATAATATTTGATACAACTGAAGAAGAAATAATAACTTCATGTGATCCTGATAAAATAGAAACTATTATGCTTAACCTATTATCTAATTGTGTAAAATTCACTAAAGACAATGGTTTAATTGAAGTAAGTATCTCACATGACTATATTAATAATAAAATTCAGGTATCGGTAAAAGATAATGGGCGAACAATTGATCCTAAATATTCAAAAGTTATTTTTCAGCGCTTTACTCAAATTGATGATCTTTTAAACAGACCTTGTGAAGGCAGCGGATTAGGGTTAGCCCTTGTTAAATCTCTTATAGATTCTCACAAAGGAGAAATATGGGTTAATACAGATTATCATGATGGTGCTGAAATAATCTTTACACTGCCAATTACAAAATGTTCAACTAATTCTTCAACGTATACATCAAAAACTTTAAATGCTAATATTGAAAAATTCAATGTTGAATTTTCTGACATATATAATTTAAATTAATTTTACTTAAATATTTTAGTACCTTTTCGCCAGTATTTAAATAAATTATATTAAGCAATTAATTATTATAACGAGGTGAAAGTATGAATCCTTTGTTAAATATGATATTAGGTTCTTTATTTTCTGGTTTTGGCGGAATGACAAACAATATGAATAACAATATGCTAGGCGGTAACCCAATATTAAATATGCTTTTAGGAAATATGAATGGTAATTCTAACATGAATAATTCAAATCCTTTTCTTAACATGTTTATGGGCGGCAGTCCTAATATGATGAATCAAAATCCCATGAACAATAATATGGGAATTTCTCCTTTGTTAAGCATGCTTATGGGAAATAATATAAATATGCCAAATAATAATATGATGAATATGCCTCAAAATAGAATGAATATGCCAAGCAGAGCTCATAGAAGATAATTTCATATTAATAAAAAGGCTGTTATTTTATTCTTCAGCATTCATATAAATCATAATTTGACAAATTAAACTAAGAACTAAGAGCTAAGAACTAAAAGTTTAGGAAATTTTTCTTACAGAAAAATAAAATTATAATTTAAACTAAGAATTAAGGGTAGCGGTAGATTTTGCACAGCAAAATCAATGCAATAATATAATAAAAAATCTTAAAGATTTTTCTCCGAAACTCTTAGTTTTTAGTCCTTAGTTCTTAGTTCAAATTATGATTTATATAGAGAAAAAGAAACTGTATATTAACTATTTAATACAGCAGTCCCTTTCAAAATTAACATTTATAATGTATAAAACTTATATATTGTCTCCTGATTGTATTTTTCTCCAGCTTTTAAAAGAGTTGAAGGCCCTATATTATTGTTTATACGATTTGGTACAAATTGAGCTTCAAGACATACTGCATCTCTTTTTTTATATAAAGTATTATTTTTCCCTACATCACTTCCATCAAGATAATTTGCTGTATATACTTGTACCCCTGGAGTTGTTGTATACATATCAAGACATATTCCAGTGTCTTCACAAACTACTCTGGCAGATTTAACAGATATATCCCCCTGGCTGTTCAGCATCCAGTTATGATCATATCCATTTCCAAATCTAATCTGTTCATAGTTACTGTTAATATCTTTTCCTATTTCTTTTAGTTCAGTAAAATCCATAGGAGTTCCTTTTACACTTCTTATTTCACCTGTAGGAATTGAAAATTCATCATTTACTGTAAATGAATCACTATTAACCATAAGTTTATGCTCTAAAATATTTCCTGAATCATGACCACCAAGGTTAAAGTAAGAATGATTTGTAAGATTTACTACAGTATCTTCATCACAAACTGCATTATATTGTATTTTTAATTCATTTTCATCAGTAAGCATATATGTAACTTCTGCTTTTAAATTACCAGGATATCCTTCTTCACCGTCTTTACTTAAATATGAAAGATTTAATTGACTTTCTGAATAGGAATCTACATTCCATATTACCTTATCAAAGCCTTTTGTACCGCCATGATTGTGGTTAGGTCCATTATTAATAGTTTCAGGCAGAATCTCAATTAATTTATTCATTGTGTTTTCTACAGTTTCACTGCTATTACCATCACCAATATTAATTATATTTTCCATTTTTAAATTATTTAGTTTTTTCAACATATTAATATATACTTTTTCTTTAATATCATATGAATATGTATCTTCCCCACGAACAAATAATATATCTTTATGTTTTTTGTCTATAAGAAAGTTTAAAGCTTTCTCAGCACCTTTTGCTTCATCATTACATACACTTGAAATATTATTATCTGCATATTCAGAATTAATAAATACTAATGGTGCTGCTTTAGCAATTCTGTCATAAAACTTTGATTTTATTACCTTAGAACGTGGTCCAACTACTATAATACCTGAAACATTTCGGGCTATTAAATTATTTATACTTTCTTTTTCTTCTTTTGAATTATTGTTACTGCAGGTAAGAACAATAGAAAAACCTTTCTTCTTTAAATGATTTTCTATCCCATTTACTACTTCTGGGAAGAACATATTACTTAAACTTGGAACAACAACTCCTATTGTTGTTGACTTCTGTTTTGTCAGTTCTCTTGCCTGCATATTAGGTATATAATTTAATTCATCTACAGCCTTTAAAACTGCTTCCTTTGTTTCTTCTTTTACAGGATAATTTCCATTCATAACCCTTGATACAGTAGCTACTGAAACATTAGCTTTTTTAGCCACCTCTTGTATAGTAATTTTCATTTAGGACCTCCGTATATGACAATGTACAATAAACCTGAAAACTATAAGTTAATTGAAAAGATGTGGACAAAAAATTTATTTTCAAATAAACGAAAGATTGAGGATTAACTTATAATATTCAAATTTATTGTACAAAGTTTTCTTTATAATATATTTATAAATCTATCAAATGCAGTTAATCCAGCTTCATTTCGCTTAAATACCCCTGCATGATCTAGCACTTTGGTAAATATTATACCAACTTCTTTCTTTAATACTGCTTCTACATTACCTTCATTTATGTCTTTGTATTGTTGTAAAAGATACTTATACCAATCAGCATGTTTTTTAATGCTTTCTCTATCTTTTATGTCTGCAGCTTTATTTAAAAGACATTCTTTTATTTCTAATAACTCATTTTTTAATCTTGCTGGCAGTACTGCAAGTCCCATAACTTCAATAAGACCAATATTTTCTTTCTTAATATGATGAACTTCATTATGAGGATGGAATATTCCAAGGGGATATTCTTCAGTAGTTCTGTTACTTCTAAGAACTAAATCAAGTTCATAATTACCATCTCTTTTTCTTGATATTGGTGTTATTGTATTATGCGGCTCATCTCCAGAATGACTTAAAATATCCACCCTTTCGTCTGAATATTTTCTCCATTCACTTAAGATATGATCAGCCAGATCAATAAGCCTTTCTTTATTGCTGCTGCTAATTCTTATTACAGACATTGGCCATTTAACTCTTCCTACTTTTATGTCTTCATAATCTTTTACTGTATAAGTTTTTTCAACTGGAGCCTCTTCCATTGCAAATGTGTATCTTCCACCCTGATAATGATCATGAGATAGAATTGATCCGCCTACTATGGGAAGATCTGCATTAGACCCTGCAAAATAATGTGGAAGTATATCTACAAATGTAAGTAAGTTAGTAAATGCTTTTCTATCTATTTTCATTGGAGTATGTTCACTATTAAATATTATACAATGTTCATTATAATATGTGTATGGAGAATATTGTAGAAAATATTTTTCTCCATTAAAATCTAATGGAATAATTCTATGATTTTGTCTGGCTGGATGATTTAAATGACCAGCAAATCCTTCATTTTCTTTACATAGTAAACATTTTGGATAAGAAGAAGACTTAACAAGCTTTGCTTTAGCTATTTCCTTTGGATCTTTTTCTGGTTTTGATAAATTAATTGTTATATCTAATGCTCCATATTCTGTATCTGCTTTCCATATTATATTCTTATCAGTTCTATCTTTTCTTATGTAATTTGAAGCAATGCTTAATTTAAAATAATTATCTGTTGCTTCCTTTGGTGATTTTTTATATAACTCATTGAACTTTTTAATAACTTCTGATGTTCTTGGCATTAAGCAGTTCATTATTCTCATATCAAATAAATCTCTTTCAGTTATTGTATTATCTATTAATTTATTTTCTAATATAGGTGTTGCTGTAGCTAATTCTTCTTTTATGTTTTCGTTTTCAAATTCAGGTACTTTTAATAAGTCAGCAAGAAGATTTGCAGCATAAATTCTGTCTTCCTCCTGTATAAGATTATTTTGTACTCCGAAGTTTAACAATCTATTTATTTCATAATTAATCATAAAACCCCACCTTTTACAAGTTTTATTTTAGTTAGCAGCTAAAACTAAAAATTATTCTCCTAAAATATAATTTTTACCTCAAACTGCTAACATATGCTATCTTAGGTTTCTATTTTCCAAAACCATTTGGATGTGCTTCATGGAATACCCATGCATCTTTAATTATTGATTTTACATCTGTATGAACTGGTGTCCATCCAAGTAATTTTCTGGCTTTATCACTTGAAGCAATAAGCTGTGCCGGATCACCTGCACGTCTTTCGCCATATACAACTTTAATGTCTCCATTAATAACTTCTTTTGATGCATCAATCATTTCTTTAACACTAAAGCCCACTCCATTACCTAAGTTGAAGACATTACTGCCTTTACCTGACTGTAAGTATTCAACAGCTTTTATATGTGCATCTGCTAAATCTAATACATGAATATAATCACGGATGCATGTACCATCTGGTGTATTATAATCTGTACCAAATACAGTTATTGCTTCACGTTTCTTTAATGGAACCTGAAGAATAAGTGGAATTAAATGTGTTTCAGGATTATGATCTTCACCAATAGTTCCATCGCCTAATGAACCTGCAGCATTAAAATATCTAAGTGCTACATAGTTGATTCCATATGCTTTGTTACACCATTTCATCATTTTTTCCATTGCAAGCTTTGTTTCACCATAAGGATTTGTTGGATTTGTATCATCATCTTCTAAAATAGGTACTCTCTTA
>CAZLOP010000119.1:0-5620 GCA_964561205.1 uncultured Clostridium sp.
TATCTATATTAATTTAATAATAAAATAAAAAATATGCATTAAATTAACAATTTGAAATGTATTTAATGATAAAAAAGCAAATGAAAAGGCAAAAGTTGAAGAGATTATTAATGAAATCTTGCAAGAAATATTGAATTATAATATTATATACATATTATTAAAAAATGCTAAGATTACATATAACATTAAAGGAGAATGACAATGGAGGAAAAGAGAGAACAATGGGGATCTAAAATTGGCTTTTTATTGGCAGCTGTTGGTTCAGCAGTTGGACTAGGTAATATATGGAGATTTCCTTATATAGCATACACAAATGGTGGTGGAGCATTTTTAATTCCATACTTTGTTGCAATATTTACAGCAGGTATTCCGTTATTAATATTGGAATATGGAATGGGACATAAATTTAGAGGTTCAACACCACTTGCAATGGCAAGAGGTAATAAAAAATGGGAATGGCTTGGATGGTGGCCTACAATAAATGCATTTATTATTATGTGCTATTATTCAATGATATTAAGTTGGGCAGTAAATTACTTGGGTTATAGTTTTAAACAGAGCTGGGGAAGTGATACAAATGAGTTTTTTCATAATAGCTTTTTAAAATTGACGGATTCACCATTTAATTTTGGTTCAATTGTATGGCCTGTATTAATAGGTATTGCAGCTGTTTGGATTATTAACTGGATGATTTGTTATAAAGGAATAAAAAGTGGTATTGAAAAAGCAAATAAAATATTATTGCCTACTTTAGTAGTTATAATGATAATAATTGCAATAAAATCAATATCTTTAGAAGGTGCAAGTCTTGGTTTAAATACATTATTTACACCAGACTGGTCAGCAATAACTAATCCTAAAGTATGGATAGCAGCTTACGGACAAGTATTTTTTTCATTAAGCCTGGCAATGGGAATAATGGTGACATACTCAAGCTATTTACCAAGAAAGACAGACATTAACAACAGTGCTTTTATGACTGGATTTGCTAACTGTGGTTTTGAATTTTTATCAGCAATAGCTGTTTTTAGTATACTTGGTTATATGGCTAATACTCAGAATCTGCCAGTTTCAGAAGTTGTTTCAAGTGGAGTTGGACTTGCATTTGTAGTTTTTCCTGAAGTGTTTACACTTATGGGACCTTTAGGAAAGATACTTGGAGTATTATTTTTCTTGTGCTTGATTTTTGCAGGTATAACTTCATCAGTATCATTATCAGAAGCAGTAGCAGCACCATTTATAGATAAGTTTGGTATTGAAAAGAAAAAAGCAGTTACAATAATATTAATATTAGGACTTATTATAGGTTTTGCATATTCAACTGGTGCTGGATTATATTTACTTGATATAATAGATAACTTTATTAACAACTATGGAATAGTAGTTGTTGGGTTATTAGAAGTTATAGTTGTTGGATGGATTATAAAACCTGATACTATTAGAGCTCATACAAATAAAATATCATACTATAATATTGGCAAATGGTGGAACTATGTTATTAAATTTTTAACGCCTGTAATATTAACATATATGCTTGTTCAAAGTTTCATAAATGAAGTAAAAAAACCATATGGTGGATATGATATGAAAGCATTATTTGCATATGGATGGTCTGTTATAGTAATAGGTATAATATGTGCATTAATCATAAGTAAAAAACAATGGAAAGCACATAAAATAGAAGATTATATTGATGATGATTTAGAATAAAGGAGGTACAAATCATGACAACTAGTGCAATATTAGTTTTTGCAATGGGTGCAACAGTATTATGGGGAGGACTTCTTGTAACACTTGGAATAACTCTTTATAATGAGAAAAATGTTCAATAAGTAAGAACTAAGAGGTAAGAAGTAAGAGATTCGGAGAAAAATCTTTCAGATTTTTTATTATATATTGCATGGACTTTGTTTGCAGAAAATCTATCGCTTAGGCATATAATTTTATTTTTCTGAAAGAAAAATTTCCTTCACTCTTAGTTCTTAGCTTAATTTGTTAAATTCTGATTTATCAAAGAGAAAAGGAACTGTACTCTAATTATTTAGTGCGACAGCCCCTTTTATTAAAAGAAGTTATTTAATTTCATCTTTTAATATTGAGCCCATTATTTTTAAACCTTCTATAATTCTTTCTTCTGGCATATTAGAATAATTGATTCTAAAGTAGTTTTCTTTGCCACCATTAGGGAAGAAAGGACCACCTGGAACAAATGCTACATTTTTCTTTAGGCATTTTTCAAGAAGTTCTCTTGCATTAATATTTTCAGGAAGTTTAACCCATGTAAATAATCCACCATCAGGAATATTAAATGAAACTTCTTTAGGAAATTCTTCTTTCATTGTTTTTACAGCTAAATCACATCTTTTTTTATAAAGAGCTCTTATTTTTTCGATATGTGCATCTATATCATTTAATTCTAAATATTTTGCAATGTCCATTTGGGCAATTGTATTACATTGAAGGTCACTGCTTTGTTTTATTATTACAAGTTTTTCTATTATTTCTTTATCTGCAGCAACCCATGCAATTCTATATCCAGGACAGAAAATTTTTGAAAATGTGCCAAGACATATAACATTACCTATTTTATCAAAGGATTTTAATGATGGAAGGTTTTCGCCATTAAATCTTAACTCACCATAAGGATTATCTTCTATTACGATTACATTATATTTGGAAGCTGTTTCTGCAATACCTTGTCTTCTTTCTAAAGTCCATGTTATTCCGGTAGGATTTTGGAAAGTAGGTATAGTATAGATTAGTTTTACATTTTTAGTTGATTTTAATATTTTATCTAGTTCTTCAGGAATCATTCCTTTTTCATCAGTTGGAACTTCGATAAATTTGCATTCGTATGCTTTGAAAGCACTTATTGCAGCTAAATATGTAGGACTTTCACATAATACAACATCATCTTTATTAAGAAATACTTTGCCGAGGAAATCTAAGCCCTGCTGTGAACCATGTGTAATAAGAATGTTATCATATTCAAAATTAGTGTTTAATGTATTATTCATACGGTTAGAAATCCATTTTCTAAGTGGAGTATATCCTTCAGTTGTTGAGTATTGAAGAGCTTTACGTCCATTTTCTTCTAATACTTTTATGTTAGCTTCTTTTATAGCTTCTATAGGAAACATTTCAGGTGCTGGAAGTCCTCCTGCAAATGAAATAATTTCAGGCCGTTCAGTTACTTTTAATATTTCTCTTATAACTGATGCCTCAAGATTATTCATTCTAGTAGCAAATTCAAATTTCATAATTTACATCCCCTAACATTTGTATTAATTATTAATAATATTTTATTCTTGAAATTGTATGTTTTCAATGGTAATATTGTATGCAATACAATATTGTTTAAATTTAGAAAGAAGTGATTAATTTGCCTGTAAATTCATTTGATAATTATCCAATGTCATGGAAGCCCAAAAGGGATAAACTTGAGACACCTGTGTATAAATCATTGGCAGAGCTTATGGAAAGTGATATACGCAGTGGTAAGCTGAACCCTGGAGATAAACTTCCACCACAGAGAGAACTTGCAGATTATCTGGATTTAAATTTAAGTACAATAACACGTGCATTTAAATTATGTGAAATGAAAGGACTTATTAATGGTACAATTGGAAAAGGAACATACATATCTTATAATATTCAGTCTTCGCCATTGCTTCTTAGTACATTAAATGATGATTATATAGATATGGGAGCAGCTTTTCCAATATATGATCAGAATAAATATATAATAGACATTATAAAAAAGAATTTAAAAAAAGATAAAGTATTAAGTCTTCTTGAATATGCACCAACAGAAGGAACATTATCCCATCGTAAGACTGCAGTAAAGTATCTGAAGAGATTTAATATAGATACAAAACCAGACAATATATTAATTGCATCAGGTGCACAAAATGCATTGAGTGCAATTTTAATTTCTTTATTTAATGCAGGAGATAAAATAGGGACAGATTCCTTAACATATCCTGCATTTAAAACCTTAGCTAATACTCTTGGCATTAGACTTGTTCCACTGCCATTAAGAGAACCGTCAGTAAGTAGTAATACACTGAATTCATTAATAAAAAATGAGGGGATAAAGGGTATATATTTAATACCTGAAATGCATAATCCAACAGCATGCAGTATGAAAGAAACTCAAAAAAGAAAAGTAGCAGACCTAATAATAAGAAATAATCTTATATTGATTGAAGATGGTATTTATGCATATTCAAGTGAAAAAAATTCTATTCCTGTTTCTACTTTTGCTAAAGATAACAGCATATATATATCAAGTGTTTCAAAATCAATATGTGCAGGACTGAGAGTGGCATTTTTAAATGTTTCCAATAAATATTTAAACAAAGTTAAAGAAGGAATATATAATATAAATATTTCTTCTCCTGCATTAAATGTTGAGATTGCATGTGAAGTAATAGAAAGCGGATTATGTGATAAGATAATAGCAGAGCGTTTAAAGACTGCAAATGAAAGAAATTCTATTGTAGATGAGACATTAAAGCATAGAATTATATTGGGAAATAAAAATAGTTTATTTAGATGGCTTATACTTCCTGAATTTATAAATTGTGATTTATTTGAAAAGGAAGCATTGAAAAAAGGTGTTCAGATTTTCTGTGCACAGAAATTTGTTGTTGGAAATGCTGATTTTAAGCCTGCTGCAAGGCTTTCTGTATGTACTCCTAAAAATAAATTAGAGTTAAAACAGGCACTTATAATTATTGATAATCTTATTTGTGATTATGAAAAAAAATATGGGAACAGAGAATAGTAACTCTGTTTCCATATTTTTAGCAGCTTATACTGTAGTTAAATTCTTTAACTATGTATTGAATATTGTCGTTTGTTTTTATGATAATGTCATTTAGCGTTGTATTATGTTTGATTATAGGTGTTTGCTTATATTAATTATTGCCAGGTTCATCAGCATTGGAGGTTTTATCATCTGTTTCTTCTTCATAGCTTGAATCATCATATGGATCGGGTATAATGTCATTTGGATCAGCCGATTCATCTTGGGGAAAATATGCTTCAGGTGTTATATTGTTTGCCATGTTATTATTATTGGTTGTTGGTGGTGGTAGTGTATTTTGTTGTGTGTCAGTAGATGTTTCAGTAGTAGTATCTTCTGTTTTAACAGCAGTTTTTGTTTTAGCAGCAGCTGGTTTTACACTTTCTTTAACGACAAGAGCATCAGGATTAGCTTCGCCAGTTACCCAGTTGGCTTTAACTTCATTTTTATCTCCACTATCTGATAAAAAATATATTTTACCACCAGATGAAGCTGAAGTTGAAGATGTTTTGGTTTCTGAACTATTTTTGCTGTCATCATTAGTTTTGCAAGATACAATAAAAAAACTGCAAAAAATCATTATTGCCAAGATAGATAATTTTCTCATAAAATACTCACTTTCTATATTAATTAATATATTGTTTAACATTATTTTTCATATAATATTTTATACTATAGATTAAATATTTACAAATTATTTTAATGTATAAATTAAACTAGGTATACATTAAAATATCCATACAAATTAGAATTTAATTAAGTAAGAACTAAAAACTAAGAACTAAGAGTGAAGGAAATTTTTCTTTCAGA
>CAZLOP010000120.1:0-5617 GCA_964561205.1 uncultured Clostridium sp.
CTTCCCCCCGTCGAAGCCAAAACGCCCCCAGGTTAAAGTTAGTTTAAACGCTATTCAATTTTTCATTCATTCTGTATCTCAAATTATATATTATTAGCTTATGTATGTCAAATAGCACTTTTTTCTTTATCTGCACTTAATTCACTACATTTCGAGCATTTTATATTTTGGATGTTTATATCTTTTTTTACCTATAGTTTCTTTTCCAAATTCAATGGCTTCATTTGGACAACAATTTATGCATTTCATACACATTAAACATTTTGATGCATCACGTACTATCTTATTATCTTCCTTTTTTAAGGCTAAGCCTGGACAACTTTTTATACATAATCTACAATCTTTACACTTATTATTCACAGTAAATTTTATACTTTGTGGAAATAATCTATATGCATAATTTCCTATTAAATGAGATCTTATTAATGAATACTTTCCTTTTACATAATTTCCCTTACCATTTAATATATCTTCTGCTATTGTATAACATTCTCTTTCTTCATCATTTATTCTTCTTTCATTTTCTTCTTGTGGAATTTTATTATTTGCTCCTGGCATATTTCCTGGCATTAATATTTTGTAACTGCCATTTAGAATTAAATTTCTCTTTTTTAAAGCTGAAGCTAATACTCTTGATGCTGCTTCACATCTTCCTGCATAAGTAAAAATAGAATATACATACTTATTTTGTCCATTTTTAACAACAAGTTTTTTTATAAAATCAAGAACAATTTTAGGTGGACGCCATCCATGTATAGGATAAACAAAACCTATTTTTTCATCTTCGTCACATTGAAATATGAAATTTTTATCTCTCATACATTCTGCTATTGAAACTAATCTTTCATTTAGTTTTGAACTTATGCATTTAGCTGCAAACAAAGAATTTCCTGTCCCTGTAAAATAAAATATCATAAATACTCACTTTCCCTTCTACAAATCATTTTTTAATATCTTTTTATTATTTAACTTTTCAAATAAATATTTACCATATTTTTTAATACCAATCTGCTTCTTTTCAATCATCTTACTCCTCGTATATTGACACATTTGAATTAATTAATTATGATAAAAGTATACCGATAGTTTACTTGTATACTCATAGTATACTATCTAAATTTTTTTGTCAATAGGTGATTATTATGGAAAACAGAACAAAACGAGAAAACGAAAAGTTTAATAAAGAAAATAAAATAATAAATACTGCTGAAACTTTATTCTGCAATAATGGTTTTGACGCCACATCAATGAACGAACTTGCTCACCAGTGTGGATATACAAAAAGAACTATTTATAAATACTTTACATCTAAAGAAGATATATTTTTTGCAGTATTATATAAAAACTATTCTAAACTTTTAGATGCAATTAATAGAAAAATAGATAACAACCTCAATGGCTTTGAAAAAATAAAATCATTATATTTAGGTTTTAGTGAATATTCATCAGCCAATCCTAACTTAACAAGTATTATGGTTATGGGTAAATCAGCAAAAACCAGTGATAATTCAATTCCAATGCCATATCGTTCAAAATTTTATGATTGTAACAAAAAATTATTTTCTCAAATTCACAAATTATTTGAGGAAGGTCAAAAAGATGGCAGTATAAAAAAACAATTTGATATATCAACACTGGCTTTTTCATCTGTATTTACTATGACTGGCTTCTTTTATATGCTTTCTTCATCAATAGATACTTTTACAACTCATTTTAATTTAAATAAAGATGATTTTGTTAATTTTTCAATTAATCTTCTTACTGATTCATTTAAAAACTAAAAATACAGGTATAACAGTTTACACTGTTATACCCGTATTTCATTTTTAACATACCTTTTTTCTAACTCTTTTTTATATTTCTGTTGTAGTTTTTCTTCAATTAATTGTATAGCTATTCGGGTTATTTCTGGGTCAAGCTGCTTTCCTGAACATCTTTTAAATTCTTCAAGAATATATTCATCACTTAATCCCTTTCTATACACTCTATCTGAATGCATTGCATCATAAGTATCTGCAACTCCTATTATTCTTGCAACCAGAGGAATATTATCTCCTTTTAATCCAAAAGGATATCCAGTTCCATCATATTTTTCATGATGGTATCTTGCACCGTCTGCAATATTATTTACTATTGTTATTTCATTTAAAATGTCACCACCTATTAGGGTGTGTCTTTTTATAATTTCATATTCATTATCATCAAGTCCTGAAGGTTTATTTAATATTTTATCAGGTATTCCTATTTTTCCTATATCATGAAGAAGACCTGTATAATATATTACTTTTACCATTTCTTCATCTATACCCATTTTTCGTGCTATTTTAGCTGAATAATCTGCAACTCTCCTTGAATGTCCATTTGTATCTTTATCTTTTGCATCTATTGTATTTGCAATTGCTGTGATTGTTTCATCTACAAGCCTTTCATAACGTTCATGCTGTTCCTTCAGCTTTCTTGTCTTTTCTTTTAATAATTTTCTATAAAAAATAAAGGATACCACAAGAACAATTATTATTGTAATAATTTTCACTTTCCTATATTCAAAAAGGCTCAGATGTCTATTTATATAGATTAACAGCACAGCTAATAATAATACATAGCTTTTTCTCAATATTCTATCCCTCATTATCTTCATTTTATTTTTACAGCTAACATTGTACAGTCATCTCTCAAGCTACCCATCTCTAAAATTTCTTTTTCTAAGCACTTATAAACATATTCTTTAGTTTGTTCAATATCTTTATTAATCATATACTTCTCAACTTTTTTATTATCTTTCAAAACAAAATCAAGTCCGTCAGTAAATAAATACAGCTTATCACCTTTATGCAATTGTATTGTTTTTTTAGTAAACTCACAATCCTTGAACATACCTAAAAATAGTCCTTCTATTAAAATCTCTCTCATCTTTCCATCTACAGGCTTATATAAAAATCTATTAATTCCTGCCCCCACTGCTTCAAATAAATACTTTTCCATATCAAATCTAAAACAACACACTGCTATATAATTTTCATCATAAAATTCAACCAGCTGCCTATTTAATGATTCAACTATCTTTAAAGGATCTTTAGATCTTTTTAATTCTTGTAAAAATAAAATATCCAGAGCTGATATATTTAATGCAGCTGTTATGCCTTTTCCACGAACATCTACTAATATTCCAACTATTTCTTTATCATTATCATTGTCATTCGTACTGCTTACTCTATATGAATCACCACCTACCAAATTAGCTGGAGCATAAACTCTTTTTATTTCAAGATGCTCTTTTCCTGGAAAACTTCTTTGAAGCGAATTTCTTTGAAAATCAGATGCTCTCTTAATTTCTAATTTTTCATGTGTTATATCTCTTATTGAAGCAAGAACAGCCTCTTTTCCCTCATATATAATAAAAACAAATGTAAGCTGTAACGTATAAATGTTATTCTTTTCGTCCTTATATTCACATTCAAATATTTCTTTTTCCCCATAATCTTTTAATAATACATTTCTTAACTTTTTATGTATCAGCTTAATATATTTTTCATCAAAATACTTATATATACTACTTTCAACAATTTCATCATATTGTGTATCAAAAAACTCACAAGCCTGAACATTAGCCTGTATAATTTTATTATCACTAATAATTAAAATTGCATTTGGAAAATTATCTGTAATCTGAATATATTTTTGTGTGTTTGAACTCATTACCTTTTCAACTATCTTTTTTTCAGTAATGTCTGTCATTCTCTCAATTATTAATTCTAAATTACCTTCTTTATCAAAAATAGGTATATAACATACATTCATTACCTTATTTAATTCAGGAATATATATTTCCTTTACAACTTTATTTTTAGTTTTTATAATTTGTCCAAAAGCACAATAACTGCATTTTACATTTCTGTTCAAAACTTTATAGCACTTTTTCCCTATTATTTCTTCTGGTTTCTTATGATAAAATTCATAACCAGCCTTATTGTAAAAACAAACAGTATGATCTGGTTTATGAATTTTAATTATGTCAGGAATAGCATCCAGTATATCTTTTACTTCATTATTTAATTCTAAAATGCCTGCCTTTAGATTCTTCATTTTAATAGTCCTTTCAATAAACAATACAATATGGACAAAATAATAAATTATTTTGTCCATAGATTTTCTGCTCATCATTTATGTGATTAACAAATTTCAAATACTCTATCTAATCTTGTTAATTCAAAAAGCTTTTTTACTTCTTCTTTTAATGATATTAATTTTACATTTCCACTATGCTCTGCACATTTTTTATAAATAGATACCAATGCACCAAGTCCTGTGCTGTCAATAAAATTACATTCTGAAAAATCAATTATAAAATTTACTATTCCCTGATCTACCAAATTAGTAACTTCAGTTCTAAATTCAGAAACCTCATCAACAGTAAAATTACTTGGTATTTTTATTGTAAAGTTATTTTCCATACTATTCACCTCATACTTTAAATTTCTCTACTAATTTTACTAATTGTTCTGCCATTGCACTTGTTTCTTCTGATGTTGCTGTTAAATTATTAATTGAATTTGCTTCTTCCTGTGAAGCTTCAGCAACATTTTCACAATCAACTTGATTATTTTCAGTTATAGTTGCTATATTATTGATTAATGCAACAACCTTATCTGATGATGCAACTTCATCACTTGTAACCTCTAATATTTCTGCAATATGATTTACAATGCTTTCAATAGATCTGATTATAGCAACAAAGGCTTCATCTGTTTCTGCAACTATGGATACTCCATTTTCTACCTTATCATTAGCTCTATTCATTGCACTAACTGCATCTTTGGTTTTAGCTGTCATTTCCTCTATAAGACTTGCTATTTCTTCAGCTCTTGCATTTGTTTCTTCAGATAATTCTCTTATTTCCTCTGCAACTACACTAAAGCCTTTTCCATGTTCTCCAGCTCTAGCTGCTTCAATTGCTGCATTTAGTGCCAACAGATTTGTTTGACCTGCTATTTCATTTATTGTATTAACAATTCCAGCAACTCTTTCTGATATTTCATTAACACTTTGAAGTACTTTAGATGTCTCAATGCTTTCAACACTTATTGTGTCCATAGCCTTAACAGTCTGCTCTACTTTCTCTCTGCCGTTATCAGCTACTTTCTTTGCACTTGTAGCTTCTTTGCTTGTTGAAACAGCTTTGTTTTCTGCTAATTTAACAAGACTTGACAATTGTACAAGTACTTCTGAAATATCAACAACAGAATCATTCTGTTTCTTAGATTCTTCAGCTACATTTGCAACTGTAGCACTTATTTCTTCTGTAGTTGCACTTATTTCTTGAAGTGATGAAGCTAACTGTTCAGATGCATCTCCAAGCTGCTCTGAAGCACCTATAACATTTTTCACTATTTCTTCCTGATGCTCAATCATCTGATTAAAGGCTTTTCCAAGTCCTCCAATTTCATCATTTATTTTAATTTCTGATCTTACAGTAAGATCTCCATCACCAGCCTTACTCATTAACTTCTCTAATATTTTTATCGGTTTAACTATACTTCCAGTTGAATATATATAAGCCCATATTAATGTGATAATTATAGAAATTCCAGTTGTTATAATTGTACTATTTCTTATTCTT
>CAZLOP010000121.1:0-5616 GCA_964561205.1 uncultured Clostridium sp.
AAACATATAATTTTATTTTTCTGAAAGAAAAATTTCCTTCACTCTTAGTTCTTAGCTTTTAGTTCTTAGTTTATAATTCATTAAATTCTGATTTATCAAATAGAAAAAGAACTGCACACTAATTATTTAGCATAACAGCCCTTTTAAAAAATTTTATAATGAAATATTTCTGTCTATTGGTTGTGATAAGGATATAAATGTATCTGTTCTTTGAATGCCAGTAATTGTATTAATTTTATTAAGTAATACATCCTGAAGATCTGAAATATTGCTGCAGATTACTTTAGCAAACATTGAAAAGTTACCAGTAGTTAAGTGAAGCTCCACAACTTCTTTTATATGTGACATTTCTTCGAAAACAGCATTGAAAGAAGATGCTTTGTCAACATATATACCTACATAACAGCATACATCAAAGCCTAGCTTTGGAAGATTAAGAATGATACGTGAACCTTTTATAATACCTAGATCTTCCATTTTTTTCATTCTTACATGAATAGTTCCACCACTTACATGACATATTCTTGCTATTTCTAAATAAGGAGTTCGACAGTCCTTTATTAATAAATCAAGTATTTGTAAATCTAATTCATCTAAACTTGCATTAGATATTTTGCCCATAATATCACCTCAACTATATTGTCATTATTTTTATTTTATCAAATATTAGCATGTTTTTAAAGTATAAAATAACGAATTGTAAAAATATTTTTGATTTTTTATTATTTTGATAAAAAATGGTACATGTGCTATAAAATTATTAGAAATGGTAAGATATAAAAATAGTAAAGTAATACTTGATAATATATAAAATATAAATTAATATTATTTATTGTAAGGTTTGATTATAATTAGGAGGAAAAATATATGATGCAGATACTATCATCAGTTGCAGTAATTGTAGTAATGCTTGCTGTAATCCTTGGTTCATATGGATTATGTAAAAAGTTTATATTTTATAAAGTCCGCATAAATAAGTATATACCACTAGCCATTGCAGTAGTTCTTTTTGTTATTCAGCTTATAGGCGGCAAAAAAATAAATCCATATTTAAGCTATGGTATAACTTATTTTGCAGTATTATTCTTTTTATGGTTTATGGAGATTGTTCAAAGTGGTGGACCTAAGAAAATGGAAAAGCAGATAAAAATAAAACCAAAAGCTAAACCAAACAGAGTAAAAAATAGAAATAAAGGAAATAAATAAAAGTCGGCTTATTGCTGGCTTTTATTTATTCTCTAAATATTGGAGAACTTATAGCTGTTTTATCATTTTCAAGAATTATTTTTATAATATACCATGTTTCATTATTAGATGGAATGTGTTTATAAAGATATTTTATTTTATTTAAGTTTAAGTCACTAATTCTTGCAATTATATGTCCATTATTGGTTATTATATTGATTTCTGAAATCTTATAATTAGTATCAGATGCAAAAATTTTAAAAGTAAGTGGAGTTTCTTTTTCTGATATTATACTTCCCATAAAAGTTTTATTTATAAAAAAATGCATCTTTAAAGTACGTGATTCAGTAGAAAATGTTCGTCGTAACCTAAAAGCATTAACTAGAGAATAAGGTGTGAGAGAATCACTTATAAAGCAAGTTAGATTTTCACTATCACCAAAATTTATTCTATGATTATCAGCTCCATTGACTGCGCCTAATTTCCATTTTGAATCAAGCATATAGTAATAGTATTTTTCATAACGTATATAGTGATTAGGATATGAACCGTTACCTACTTCAATAGAAGTGATTAATTTGTTTAAAATAGGGTTATATTCTAAATGCTGAATTTCTTTGTGAGGATGATTTATTGTAACAAAAGCATTAGGGTTATTAAGCATCCATAAGAAAAGCAGTTGAATATTATTTATGTTTCCTGTAAAAAATGTATTTGAATTAATTATATTCATATCTCCAAAGGAAGAGGTTTTGCTTTCAAAACCTACAAGAGAAAGGAAGTTTTCATGCTTTTTTCTATATTTTGTACTTATATATTGAGAAGCATCCCATTTTGTAAAAGGGGTACCTTTAATTTTAACTTTTTTAATAAGATAATTATTATGGTCAGTTATAATAAGAAAATCAAGACCATTATGTCTGGCATGTTCATATGCATCAATAGGAGTTCCTTGCCCGGTTGAAAAGGCAGTATGAGAATGAGGAATTCCATAATAATATTTCATATTTGCTGAATTTAATTCATGAATATCTATTTTTTTTCTACTCAAATTGCATTCCCTCACATAATTATTCTCTCTATATCTTATTAAACAAGGTGATAAAATAATGACAATAAGTAAATGAAATGATAAAATATATTTTATAGATTTAGGAGCACAAGATTATTAAGAAACTTGTGTGCATGGAGGAAGAAAATGATTAATGTAGGATATTATAATAAATTAGAAGTTAGCAAGAAAGTTGATTTTGGATACTATTTAAAAGATAATTCTGGAGATGAAGTGCTGCTTCCAAATGGTAATACCAAAAGCATGGAAATAAACATTGGAGATATGTTAAATGTTTTTGTTTACAGAGATTCAAAGGACAGATTGATTTCCACATTAAAAAAGCCATTAATAACAGTTGGTGACATAGCTCATTTAAAAGTTGTATCACAAAGTGTTATTGGTGCATTTGTTGATATGGGACTTGAAAGAGATTTATTTATACCTTTAAAAGAACAGGCATTCAAATTAAAAACTGGTGAAAGCTATTTGTTTTATATGTATGTTGATAAAACAGACAGACTTGCAGGAACAACAAGAATTCATGACTATTTAGATATTGCAGAAAGTGGTAAATATAAAGTAGATGATGAAGTAAAAGTTATTGTATATGATACAGCAGAAAATGGAACATTAAAGGTTGCTGTGGATAGAGAATACATAGGTTTAATTTTAACAAATGAGCATTTTGAATATATATATCCTGGCAAGGAAATAGATGCAAGGGTAAAAAGAGTTTATGAAGATGGTGTTTTAGGAATTTCAACAAGAGCTAAAAGAATGGATGCACGTAAAGAGTTAAGTGATAAAATTCTTGAATATTTACGTGAAAATGGAGGATATATGCCTTATAATGATAAAAGTTCGCCAGCTGAGATAAAAGAACAGTTTAATACAAGTAAAAATTATTTTAAAATGACTCTTGGTGGTCTTATGAAAAAGAAATTGATTACTCAGGATAAAGAAGGAACAAGACTTTTATAAATAAAATTCTATTAAGATAAATGGTTAGTGCCTATAAGGGAAAAGAATTTAGAGTATTGGGTGCAAAAGAAATGGATTAAGATAAACCAAGTTTTGTGCGTATAGATAAACAAAACTTTGAATTTTGGGAAGTTGAAGGAAAAATGAAACAAAAATAAAATTTTAGTAGATTTAATAGGAGTGATAAACATAAAAATAAATATTAAGTATATGATTAGTTTCATTCTTTTGCTTGCAATAGAAATTTTTATTGCACTTTTTGTGCATGACAAAATTATAAGACCATATATAGGAGATGTATTAGTAGTAATTTTAATGTATACATTTATAAAAATATTTACGGATAAAATAAAGCTTTTACCTGTTTATTTATTTTTGTTTGCAGTAATGGTAGAAATAGCACAATATTTTAATATTATTTCTATGATAGGTCTTGAAAAAAATAGAGCTGCTGCTGTTATTATTGGAAGTTCTTTTGATATAGCAGACATTGTATGTTACTTGTGTGGAAGTTTGATATTAATTATATATGAAAAAATAAAAAAGCATAAATTATAGATTATTTATTTGTAGAAGATATACCCAAAATTAAAAGGAGAAGATACATGTGGCAAGTGTTTTTATAATTAAAGAAAAAATTAATAATCCTAAAGAATGGTATGATAAAGTAATGCAAAACGATGAAAAGTGGGAATATGATGACATTTTAGAATCGTATCATACAGGCAATGTTTATTTAACTGAAAAAGAAAACAGTACATCATTTGAAGATATGTCTGAGGAGGTATTCTTTGGGTGGGAAACTTCTTCATGGATTGAGGCAGCAGATAATAAGGAATTGATTTATGGATTTTATAATGATGATAACTGTTGTGCTGAATTTGTTCATATAAAAGATGGAAAATGTATCAGAGATTATAGAGAGTATGATAACGAAATCGATACAAATGAAGGGGACATACCTCAATTCAATAATTGGATTGAAGTTGCAGGTTATGTTGATGAAGAAATCTTTAATATTATGAAAATGAAAAGAAGGATGTAAATGAAGTACGAAAATCACTATTATGTCTCAAAAGAGATGTATAAAGAATATGTAAATAAAGTTCTTTGCTATAAAATATATTTAATTGGAGCTGTGGCATGTATACTAAGTCTTTGTGCTATTATTCTTGAAGGTATGATGGGAAAATATGATCACATTAAGCTTCCTGCTGTTTGTTTAGCTGTGGTACTTATATCTGTTATTGCAGCACCAAGAATTATATTAGTACAGTTGATGAATTATGCTAATAAACTTAACAAAGGAGAGAATCCGAAATGTATTGTTTATTTTGACTCTAACATTAGGATAAAGCAGGGGAATATTGCAATGGAAGTTGAGTATGATAATGTTATAGCATAGTATAAATTAAAGACATGCTATATTTTAATGATTACAAATCAAAATGGTATTATGTATACAAGTGATGGATTTTTAGGAGATTCATCTGATTTTGACGAGTTTATTAAAAGTAAATGCAAATGCTTAAAGAGTATTGTCTCAAGATGATAAAAAGAGATGAGTGACCAGAGAATATTAGAAAATTATCAGATAAAGGCAATTTAGTAAATTAATGAGCGTTAAAAAGAGAAAGCTAGGGGATAGCTTTCTCTTTTTATCTGGGATGTTTTGTTTAATAAGTAATTATTTTGTAATTTCATTATAACACAAAAGTTTTTTGAATTCTACAAAAAAATACATAAAAGTATGTAATATTGAATTATTTGTATAATATGTTTATGATGTATGCAAACTTAGGTTACAAGATATAGTAATATATTATTGTATAAAGCTACTCATAGAGACTGTTGGAAAATGTGTCGAATAGAATTATTTGCATAATTTTCTATCTAGTTTTTATCAAAAATGAACAGTGAAAGTTTATAAAATATGCTATAATTCAGTTAAAATAAAAGTAATTTATGATTATGGAGGGAGCAAGAATGAATTTAGAGGAATTAGAAAATATAGAAGAAATTAAATTTCCAAAATTATTTAGAGATATTTATAATTCAGGTGCTATGAAATGGATGACATCTTACACATGGTTAAATGAGCATAGGGAAGAATTATTATCTACTCCAGGAGCATTTATGTATAATATAGAATCTGATTGTGAACCATTGTTATTTGAAGATGTAAAAGAACGTAAAGAATTTATTGATGAGATGAATGAAATTTCAGGATATAAAATAAAGAAAGAATATAAGTTTGTTCCTTTTGCAATGACAGGAGGTGGAGATTTATATTGTTTTGTGTATAAGGATAAATTACAAGTAGTTAATATTATTTTATATGAACATGATACAGATGATATTATTAGTTATGGAGTGGATTTTGAAGAGTTTTTAAT
>CAZLOP010000122.1:0-5585 GCA_964561205.1 uncultured Clostridium sp.
GCTTGGAGCTGTCAAGTCCATGTGGTGATTCAAAATGAGAGTCTAAAATTCCTATGCTTCTTGCATAATGATTCATTATTTCTGAAAAACCCTCAACAGAACCACCTATTTCTTCTGCTATGGCTATAGCTGCATCATTGCCTGATTTAAACATTAATCCATACACAAGTTCTTTTAATTTTATGCTCTCATTGCATTTATACCCTGCCTTCGAACCACGCACACTGCTGGCATTTTTACTTATTATTATATCTTTTTCCAAATCTCCTTGTTCAATTGCAATAAGTGCAGTCATAATTTTTGTTGTACTTGCCATTGGAACTATTTCGTATGCATTCTGCTCAAATAAAATGTTGCCAGTCTGCTTTTCCATTGCTATTGCACACTTTGCATTTACCCTTAATTTATCACTTTTGGCAGATACACAATTATTGCTTATAAATAAAGTGAATATACAAAAAAAGATTAAAAACCTATTTTTAGTTTTCAACATATTATATCACCTTCTACTCTTACTATTTATAAATAGTTTCTCAATAAAATAAATTTTTACTCTTTTTAATAAACAATAGCAGGTTTATTTTATGGCACTTAAGTCAATAATTAATAAATATATTAGAAGGAGGTAAATTATGAAATACTTATTAATTATTATTTTCATATTATTTGTTATTATTTTTATCCCAGTTCCAATAAAAATATTATTTCATTATAAATCTCCTAATAATTCATTTTCTTTAAGTATATATATTTTTAAATTTAACTTAACAAAAAAAATCAATACAATCTCAAAATATAAGCAGGAACATAATAAACCTAATTATGATATGACTTTGCTTTTATCAAAATTAATCAATTCAAGGTTTAAACCCTCCTTTTATTCTTATTCAACATTAAGCTTCTGCTTGGATGATTCATGCTTAACAAGTGTTTCATATGGTTTTTTTTCAAATTTACTGCCTATATTATTTTTACTGCTTAAAAGTATTTTTAAAGTAAAAAAGTTTTCCAATACCCTAAAACCTGTTTTTATAAATAAGTTTTTTATAAATTTTAAATACTCTGGTATAATTTTCATTTCAATTGTGCAAATTATAAATATTATATTTATAGTTAAAAATTGTAGGAACATTAACTATAAAAATTAATTTAATATAAAGGAGGTATCCTGTTAATTCAGGTAGTATGCCATGTCTAACGATACAAATTTTTCAAACTTAATAAAGAACACAATGGAAAATCTCAAAAATATGATTGATGTAGAAACAATAGTAGGCAATCCAATTACAGCTCCAAATGATACAACTATTATTCCTTTATCAAGACTTACATTCGGTTTTGTAAGCGGAGGTTCCGAGTTTCCTGTTAAAAATCCTCATGTTTCCAAAGAATATCCCTTTGGCGGCGGTTCAAGTTCAGGAGTTTCTATAAAGCCAACTGCACTGCTTGTTATTAAAAATGATTCTGTACGTCTCATTCCAATTAATAATAATAATTCAACAACAATAATAGACAGCATTCCTCAAATAATAGATATGGTGGAAAACTTTTGTAAAAATTCTTCTACACGAAAAGAAAATTCACATAGTTCATTTGAAACTTCTTTCTAAAAAAGTAGTCCATTGTGGAAATTCTGATTTATACACAAAAAGGGAACTGTCCACTAATTTAATTAGTGTAACAGTCCCTCCTGCTAATTTTCTTCATTGTTATTATCTTTGTTAATTTCCTCACCAAATAAATCAAGGGAAGGCAAATCTTTTAAGTCTTTTAACTCAAACTGTTTTAAAAATTCATCAGTAGTTCCATATAATATTGGTCTTCCTGGAACTTCAAGTCTTCCCACTTCTTTTATAAGTTCTCTTTCAACAAGTCTTTGAAGTGCACTTTCTGATTTTACACCTCTTATTTCATCTATATCAATCCTTGTAATAGGCTGTTTGTATGCAATTATGGCTAAACTTTCAATAGATGCCTGTGATAAAGACTGCCTTTTATTTTTCTTTAATAATTTCTGAATATAATCACTATTTTCTGATTTAGTAACAAGAGTATAATTACCCTTTATCATAATAAGTTTTATTCCCCTGCTGGAGGAATTCTCATATTCTTCAATCATTTCCTGAAGCACCACTTCAACGATTTTACTTTTTTCTTCCACATAAGTACAGATTTCATTAAGTGTCAATGGGTCACCACTTGCAAAAAGAAGTGATTCTATTACTGATTTTAAAAAATTTTTCTTTTCTTTATCCATAAATGGAATCTGAATTGCTCTGTTCTTCTGCATTTCCTTCTCGCCTCTCTATTACTATATTACCAAAATTCTGTGACTGGTAAACCTTAATCATTCTTTGTTTTATCATTTCCAGCAATGCTAAAAAAGTAACCACAATTTCCATTTTACATTCACTATTTTCAATAAGCTGATTAAATGTTTTTATTTTTCCTTCATTTATTCTGCTTGTAATATAGTCAAGTTTATCTTCAATTTTATATTTATCTACATAAATCTTTCTTTGAATTACATTGTTTTTATTCTGTTTGTTATTATATATCTCTAAAAGATTATTATATATATTATATAAATCAAGAAGAGTAAGATTTTTAAAAAGTTCATCATTATTTATCTCTTTTTTTTTCTCTTCAATTATTTCAGGTTTTTTACTGAATACTTCACCAGTGTTTATATACTTATCCCTAAAATATGATGATACTCCTTTTATCTTTTTATATAAAATAAGTTTTTCAATAAGCGATTTTTCATCATCCTCTTCATCTTCATCATCACTTTTGACTTTAGGAAGAAGATACTTTGATTTTATTTCAATAAGAGTTGCAGCAACAACTATAAATTCTGAAGTTATTTCAAGATCCATTTCTTTCATTGAATTAAGATAATTTAAATACTGATTTGTAATTGAATATAACTTTACATTATAAATATCCATTTGATTTTTTCTAATTAAATGAAGTAATAAATCAAATGGACCTTCAAAGTCATTTATTTTAATTTTTGGAAGCTCCATGCCTACCCCTTCTCTACATAAGTTTATATCATTTATACTTTATATAATAACAATTAATTCTGTAATTAACAAGAATAAAATAAACTTAGATTATTCAGCATTTATGCGCCTTTTAGGAAAATAAAAAGCCATCACTATATAGCAATGGCTTTTTAAGTATAAGTAATTTATACTCCTTTATCAAATAAATTTTTAATATTATATTTTATATTTGAGAAAAAGTTTCCACGTTTAATATTTCTGTCACAGTAAATTGTCACTTCGCCCACTTTTTCATCATTTAGATAAACTTCAACTTTACCGACAGATTCACCTTCTTTGTATCCTTTAGCATTTTCATCATTTAAAATAACCTTTTTAGTTACTTCTTCTTCACTGCCTTTTGGTACAACTACATTTAAATCATCACTTGCCATGGCCTGAAAGAACTTATCACCGTTCTTATCCATTGGAACTTTTTCAACCACTTCATCTTTAGCAACCAATGTCTTTCCAGAATACTTTGAAAAACCATAATTTAAAAGAACGCCTGCATCACGATTACGTATTTTATATGTAGGTGCTCCCATAATTACTGAAAGCATTCTCACATTATTTCGTACAGCTGTAGCACTTATACAATATTTTGCTTCATTTGTGAAACCAGTTTTTAATCCGTCACAGCCTTCAAAAAACCTTACAAGTTTATTATGATTTACAAGTTCAATGGGACTTTTACGGCCTTCAGTTATAGAATCCATATATGTACCTGTATATTTTAAAACTGCTGAATGTTTTAACAGCTCTCTTGACATTATAGCTATATCTCTTGCTGTAGACAAATGTCCGTCTGCAGGAAGTCCATTACAATTTTTAAAGACAGTCTTGTTCATACCAAGTTCCTTTGCTCTTTTATTCATAAGGGCAACAAAATCATCTTCACTTCCACCTATATATTCAGCTAGTGCTACTGCAGCATCATTGCCAGATGCTATAGCTACTCCTTTTAATAATTCTTCAACTGTACGTATTTCACCTGTGTCAAGAAGCATGGTGCTTCCACCCATTTTCTTAGCGTTTTCACTACATGTTACCTTATCAGAAAGATTAATCTTATTATTATCTATGTTTTCCATAGTAATAAGCATAGTCATTATTTTTGTTACAGATGCAGGTGCATACTGTTCATCAATATTTTTTTCATAGATTATCTTTCCACTTATTGGCTCCATTAATAAAGCAGAACGTGCTTCTATATTAGTACTATTTTGATTTTCATCAGCTCCAAGCGCTATTACTATACTATTAGATAATATGGAAACTATTGTTATAAATGCTAATAGAAAACTTGTTATCTTTACCTTATACACCATTACTTATTTCCTCCTTTCAAAATTATTGTTACCAGATAATAAAAATAATATTTTACTATTTTTATTACAATAATTTTTTAAAGTGGATAATTAGGAATATTTTTCAATAAAATCCTCCTAAACCTGTGGTGTCATATAACCAATTCTGTTGTAAATATGGAGTCGTAAGATTAGAAAAAATATATTAGCTTCTAATAAAGTTTTGCCACCAACTTAAAAAGCGGCGGCAAATGGTTAGAAATATAATATATAAGATTTATATATTTTTATCAGTCCCCTAATAATCAAGCTCTAGGGTGTGTGTGCATATATATATAGTTAATTTTATCATTATTAATAATTTCATAATACGTGTCCATATATGTCAAAACCTGATTTCCAAGTAATTTCTGCACAGCACGCACATTAGCTCCATTCTGTAATAAATGAACTGCAAAGGAATGTCTGAATGTATTTAAATTAACAGCCTTATCTATACCTGCTTTTCTTGAATACTCTTTTACGATTCTCCATATTCCCTGTCTTGTTAGTTTCTGTCCATTTAAGTTAACAAAAAGGTTATCCACTCCACAATCAGCTATTTTGTACCTTACTCCTAAATATTCTGTAAGTGCTTTGCATGCACTTCTTCCAATAGGTATTAATCTTTCATAGTTTTTATTATCTTTACATTTTACAAAATTTAATTCAAGGTTAATATCTTCAACCTTTATTCCAATAAGTTCAGATACTTTCATTCCCGTTGCATACATAAGTTCTAAAAGGGCATTATCTCTTAAGCCTTTTGTCGAATCCTTTTCAACAATCCTTATTATCCGGTCTACTTCTTCAATAGTTAAAATCTGTGGCAGCTTTCTTAAATTTTTTGAACTTTTATATTCTATTTTAGGCACTTCTTTTATAAGTCTCTCTTTTTTTAAATAATTATAAAAATTTCTAAGGCTTATTACTATTCTATTTATAGATCTTTCTGATTTTCCCTGATTTAAAAGATTCTGTATATATGACATTACTGTTAAATTATTACTTTTGTATAAATCAAATTTATTTCTATTTAAAAATTTCAAATACAAACTGACATCTGTTACATATGCATATATTGTGTTTTCGCTTTTTCCACTTTCAAGTAAATAATTTCTATAATTATTTATATTATCTAACATTATTCTCTCCTATACTTAATTAATATAATATCATTTATTAC
>CAZLOP010000123.1:0-5585 GCA_964561205.1 uncultured Clostridium sp.
CTTTAGGTGAATTATCAACTATATCCTGCAAATATTCTAACAATTCAATTATATTTACATCCATTTTTTCCATAATACCACCTCTTTACACTTTTAATTTGTTCATAATATCTTTTAATATTTCCTCTGGTACAAATTTATCAATCTTTCCACCAAATTGTGCAACCTGCTTAACATTTGATGAACTTATATGACTATATTCAGGTGCTGCTATCATACATACTGTTTCTATATCATCATTTAATTCTTTATTTACTGTTGCCATCTGAAGTTCATATTCAAAATCCAACACAGTTCTGATACCTTTTAGTATAACATTTATTTCACGTTCCTTTAAAAAATTCACAAGAAGTCCATCAAAACTTACTACTTCAACATTTTCTATATTATGAGTAACTCTTTTTATCAAATCAACTCTTTCTTCTATAGTAAATAAATGTTTTTTATCTATGTTTATAAGAACTGCAACAACAACTTTATCAAAAACCTTTGCTCCACGTTTAATTATATCTAGATGTCCTTTTGTAATGGGGTCAAAGCTTCCCGGATATACAGCTATATTCATTTTTATTCCTCCTCATATTTATAATAACATACAGTTGTGTTGCCATATTTCTTGCTTTTGCTTAATTTAATTTCATTATAACCTTCATATTTTTCTTCTATAGTGTCTATCTTTGTTACTATGATACCGTCTTTATTTAACATATTATTATCATAAATAATCTTTAATGCTTCTGGTATCATTTCTCTGCAATATGGAGGATCTATAAAAATAACATCAAACACTTTTCCCAGTGCTGTCAGCTTTTTCATACCTTCATATGCATCTATTTTCATGGGAAAACAAAATTCATCAAACCCCAAATTTTTAACATTCTCTTTTAATAAAGGGAATGTTTCATCACTTTTATCAAATAAATATACTTCTTTTGCTCCTCTGCTGCCTGCTTCAAGACCCAGACTTCCTGTCCCTGCAAATACATCAAGAACACTGGCTTCTGGAAGATAAAATTGAACACTGCTGAACATTGCTTCTTTTACCCTGTCTAATGTTGGTCTTGTTTCCATACTTAATGGAGATAACAATTTATGTCCTCGTGCTTTTCCTGCTATTATTCTCATTTTTTTCTCCTATATAATTCCAAGTTATTAAATTTACATTATTATTATATTAACATATTATTGTACAGTATTTCAATTTAATTAAAACAAATATATTTACTATTCTTATCTAAATTTTTGACTACCTCAAAAAGCAGTTCACGGTTCTGCATATCTTTATTTTTAATTATATTTACAGCTTCATTTTTTGCACACCTTAAAATATTCACATCCTCATATATATCAGCTAAAACAAAGCCTGCATCTCCACTCTGCCTTTTTCCAAACATTTCTCCTGTGCCCCTCATTTTCAAATCCTGTTCAGCAATAAAAAATCCATCACTGCTTTCTGTCATTATCTGCATTCTTTTTACTGTAATATTATTTTTTGCATCTGCAATAAGAATACAGTACGAATCATATTCTCCTCTTCCTACTCTTCCTCTTAGCTGGTGCAGCTGGGCCAGCCCAAATCTTTCTGCATTTTCAATAATCATAACAGATGCATTTGGAACATTGACTCCAACTTCAATAACTGTTGTAGATATCAAAACCTGAACCTCATTATTTTTGAATCTGTTTATTATGTCATCTTTCTCCTGAGCTTTCATTTTTCCATGAAGCATCTCAACTTTCATATCTTTAAATATTCCACCACAAACACTATTATAAACTTTTTCTACAGAATTAAGCTGTTCTTTTTCATCTTCTTCAATAAGAGGACATACTATATATACCTGTCTTCCTTTTTTCACTTCATCATATGCAAGCTCATATGCTAATTCCTTATTTCCTTCCTTATAAAACATAGTTTCTATGGGTTTTCTTCCTGGCGGAAGTTCATCAATTGCAGATACATCAAGATCTGAATATAAATACAAAGCCAATGTTCTGGGAATAGGTGTCGCTGTCATAACAATACAGTCTGCATGATTTCCTTTATTTATAAGACGGCTTCTCTGCTCAACTCCAAATCTATGCTGTTCATCAGTGATTACAAGTCCTAAATTGCAGAATTCTACATCATCTTGAAACAAAGCATGTGTTCCTATTACAAGAAGAGATTTATTTTCTTTCATTTTTTCCTTTATTCGCTTTTTTTCTTTTGCAGATGTTCCTCCACATAATAATTCTATATCTATATTATACTTTTCAAAAACTTTTTTTGCTTCTTTATAATGCTGATTTGCAAGTATCTCTGTAGGTGCCATAAAAGCACATTGATATCCATTTTTTATAACATTAAATATGGCAATTAAAGCAACTATTGTCTTACCACTTCCAACATCACCCTGAACTAATCTGTTCATTGGAGCATGACTTTTTTGATCTCTCAATATATCACGGACTACTTTTGTCTGGGCATTTGTCAACGGAAAGGGAAGGTTCCTTTTTAATTCTTTAAGTTCGTCTACCCATTCAAATGAAATTCCACTGCTTTGTTTTTTTACATTATATTTCAACAATAGGAGCTTTAATGAATACGTAAAAAGTTCTTGAAATTTAAGTCTGTTTTTTGCATTAAAAAGCGCAGTTCTGTCTGAAGGAAAATGTATGTTTCTTATTGCCTCATCAAGAGAACACATAGAATATTTATCAATTATATCTGAAGGAAGATTTTCTTTTATTTCAGTTGAAGATAAAATCTCATGTATAAGCTTTTCTATTAACTTACTGCTTATGTCACCTTTAAGAGGATATTTAGGAATTATTTCAGTTGAAGCTGCTTCTTCACATCCTATTGATGGCGCTGAAACTTCTAATGTATTCCCAACTCTTTTGAATTTTCCTATTAAATTATAACTGTGTCCTTTAACAAAGTTTTTTTTCATATAAGGCTGATTAAACCATTTAGCATATACCTTACGTCCTTCATGTTCAAATTCAATATTAGTAATTATCTTCCCAGATCGTGTTTTTATATCTCCCTTGAAAGCATTTACTGTACATTTTAATATTAATTTTTCTTCACCATTTATATCTTCAAAATTAATATTCCCATCTACAAATTCATAGTCTCTTGGAAAATACAACAATATATCAAGAATATTAAATATTCCGCATCTGTTTAATTTTTCTTTTGATTTAGGTCCAACTCCTTTTAATGTGGAAATATCACTATAAATATTCATCTAAAGCTCCTTTTCTATTTTAATGAATTAAGCTAAGAACTAAAAATTAAGAACTAAAAGCGAAGGGAATTTTTCTTTCATAAAAATAAAATTATATGTTATGCAAAAAACTTTGCTTTTGTATGTTTGCTAATTTCTATCTAAAATCATAGATTTTAAGCAATCAACCCTGCAACAATTTAATGAAAAATCTGAAAGATTTTTTTCCGAAACTCTTAGTTTTTAGTTCTTAGTTATAAATTATAATCTACATACAAAAAGACTTTCTTTAATATGAAGTTTATCCATGTTTAAAACATGGATAAACTAATTCATAAAAAGTAAGCCTTTATTATAATCTATTCTACGGACATTAAGAAATAATACAGAGGTTGATTTCCCTTATAACACTGAACATCTAAATCTTCATATTTTTCCTCTAATGACTTAGCAAATTCTTCTGCTTCTTCATCTGTAACTTCTTTTCCATAATAAATAGTAATTAATTCACTATCCTCATCAATCATACTGTCTAAAACTTTTTCTGCAGTATTACACTTTTCTTCGCCAACTTCTTTAATTTTACCTTCAACTAATCCAAGCATATTTCCCTGTTTAATTTCTTTCCCATCAATTTCAGTATCTCTTACTGCATATGTTACTGAACCTGTTTTTACACATTCAATGGCTTCTTTTAAATCTAACACATTCTGCTCAACATCATTTTCAGGGTTAAATACAGTTGCACAAGCTATTCCTTGAGGAATTGTTTTAGTTTCAATTACTCTTATATCTCTTTCACTTATTTCAGCCGCTTGATTTGCTGCCATAATAATATTTTTATTATTAGGTAAAATGAATATATGTTCTGCATTTACCTTTTTAACAGCATCAAGCATATCCTGTGTAGAAGGATTCATTGTCTGTCCGCCTTCAATAACATAATCAATACCTAAATCTTTAAATATGGTATTTATTCCATCACCCATTGCAACAGTAATAAATCCGTATTTTTTAACTTCTGAGGTTTCTTCCTCAGCTATTGTTTTCATAGATTGTTCCTGCATTTTTTCTTTGTCTTTAGCTTCCATAAGAATTTCTCTATGTTCTTCTCTCATATTGTCTATTTTTATTTTTGAAAGTTCCCCAATCTGTACTGCTTTTGAAAGTACAGCACCTGGATCATTTGTATGAATATGAACTTTTATAACATCATCATATCCTACAACAATCATTGAATCTCCCATATTCTCAATTTCACTTTGGAATTGTTCAGCAAGTTTCGCATCACCTAAAATTATAAATTCAGTACAATATCCAAATTTTATATCAATTTCTTTAGTTGATTGTGCACCTGTTTTAGATGACTCCTGAATATTTGTATCTTTAAGTTCAGCTTTTATTCCATCTTTTAGCCCTTCATACATACCCTGCAGTATTATATAAAGTCCCATTCCACCTGAATCTACTACTTTAGCTTTCTTTAATGCAGGCAGCATATCGGGAGTTTTATCAAGCATAGCCTTTGCTGCTTTTACCACTTCATCCATAAATGAAACAATATCATCTGCTTCACTTTCAATAGCCGCTTCACTTGCTGCTCTTATAACAGAAAGAATAGTACCTTCTGTTGGACGCATTACTGCTTTATATGCAGATGTAGAACCTCCATAAATTGCAACTGCAAATTCTGAAACATCTACATATTCTTTTCCATCCAATCCTTTAGAGATTCCTCGTAAAATCTGAGACAAAATAACTCCTGAATTTCCTCTTGCACCCATTAGAGCACCTTTTGCAAGCTTTTTTGACATTTCAGAAATGGAATCTGTATCTAAATTTTCAATTTCTTTTACAGCTGCCTTAAAAGTCATAGACATATTAGTACCTGTATCTCCATCTGGTACAGGGAAAACATTTAATGAATTTACGAATTCACTTTCTTCTAATAATCTATTTCTGGCATTTACAACCATGTTATAAAAATCACGGCCATTAATTTTTTTGTATTCCATTCTTTAGTTCCCTCCTAGACTCTAACCGCTTGAACATTAACTGTTATCGCTGATACTTTAAGTCCAGTATAATTTTCTACATTATAACGAACCTTTTGAATTATGTTATTAGATATTACAGAAATTTTTGTTCCATACTCAACCATAATAAATAATTCTATTTGTAATTTATCGTCTTCTGTTAATTTTATTTTTACACCTTTGCTTAAATTTTCTATTCTCATAAGCTCCCAAAGTCCTTCAGCAGCACTTTTAGAAACCATTCCTACTACTCCATAACACTCCATTGTTGACAAACCAACTATTTTAGCTAAAACTTCTTCAGAATAATTTATACTTCCGTTTTCATTTGAAA
>CAZLOP010000124.1:0-5580 GCA_964561205.1 uncultured Clostridium sp.
ATGAATGCTGGTTTAGAAAATTTAGAGAGAAATAAGCTGGAATATCTTCTTGAAAAACAATCATTCATAAGTAATACATTGCTGTTTCAAAGAGGAAATTTGTATTAGCATCTATTAATATAAGAAGTTGCATATAAAGCATGATATAATTAAATTAAGATGAAGAATGATGTGAAAATTTACTTAGCAGAATTTAAGTAATATTAATTAAGGTGGTGAAAGAATGCAGAATAAAATAGATAAACTATTTATAAGATTAGCAGAACTTTTTAGATTAATAGAAAAAGAAGGGTTAATTTCAGTAAAACTTGTTGAAGAAAAGGATATTGTTGATGAATTTTATAACAAAAGCATAAAAATGATTCAAGAAGGAAGAATACCTGAACATATTGATTTAGTTTTATCATTTGAATTATCCAAAACTTTAAGAGATAAGAATGTTAGTGATGAAACAATTAAGTGTTTAATTCTCATAAAAAAATTAATAGAACCTATAAGAAATTTAGAATATGATAATATAATCGAATTTTCAAAGATTTGGGCATCAACAGAAGTATATCATAAGATAAATGATGAAATACTTCAAGAATATATTCAAAGAGAATTCGAAGATAGTAATGTAAAGGAAGTATGCAGAATTAAACTGGATAATATTATTGAAATTGAAGATTAATTTTGTTATTAATAAATTTAGAATAGGCTATAATAAAAATATAAATAGTAGTTAGGAGTGTGAATATTGACTAAGTATAGTGATATAAAACACGAAGATTTGATAATGAAAAAAGCAATGGATGTCTTTGCAGAAGAAGGTCTAAAGTTTTTTGGAATAGATAAAAAAGTAAAAGATTCAAGTTCAACAGAAATAGTTGTGCTAGAAGCAAAAAATCTTCACATGGATTACACTTTTCTAATGGAAGATGACACATACATTCATGTGGAATTTCAAACAACAGACAAAGGAAAAGACGACCTTAGAAGATTCAGAGCTTACGAATCATTACTAAGCTTTCAAACTGGAAAAGATGTAGTAACATATGTTGTATACTCTAATGGAATTCAAAATACAAAGTCAGTATTAGAAACAGGAATAAATCAATATAATGTAAAAGCTATATCTATCTTTGATAAAGATGGCGATATTGTAATTCAAGAAGTTGAAGAAAAGCTAAATAATAATATTGAAGTAACAAAACAAGATTTGATTGCATTAACATTTACACCTATAATGAGTGGAAAGCTAAGTAAACTTGATAAGATAATAAAATCTATAAGGCTTGTAAAGAAAATAGATAATGAATATAGATATGATGTTGAATCAATGCTATATGCATTTGCAGATAAATTTTTGGACGGAAAAGATTTGGAAAAAGTAAAGGAGGAGATAAGTATGACAAAGCTTGGAGAAATGCTAGTTGAAGATGGAATCAAAAAGGGTAAGATAGAAGGAAAAGAAGAACAAGCGATAGAAACAGCAAAGATTGCAATAAAAAAAGGACTTTCAGATGAATTGATATGTGAGCTAACAGGACTCTCAGAAAAAGAAATAAATGCGATTAGAATAGCATTAAATGAATAAGAAGTAATTGTTAGTTATAGAAGGATATCATAAAAAGGTATCCTTTTTCAATACAAAAAGCATTATCACTTGGGTATGATACGGAGAACCGTATCATAAGTGAATGAGAAATTTACTGAAATTGGATAATGAAATGAAATTTATATAAGAATATTGCAAAAAGCATATTGATTAATATAGAAAGTTTGATTATTTCTGTAATTCTAGGTTTTAGACTTTACTATTTGTTGTAGTTGTAAATGTTAATATGAAAGTGCATAACAGTTCCAACATGGAAATGTAGGAATTTGTTCAATTTTTATGTATTTTTTTTTCAAGATATAATTGTATGGAATCTCGCAAAAAGTAGGTGCAATTATAATGAGAAAAGATGTATATAATGAGCTAAAAAATATACAAGAGAGGAGCAATGCTTATTGAATAAAAGTGAATTAGCACGAAGATTTAATTGTGATCCACGAACGATCAATGTCGTCAACTTAAGAAAATATATAAGAAATAATATAAATATTGATTATACATTAGTAAATAAGTTATAATTGAATACATAATAAAGACAACCTTTCTAAGTTAAAATGTTTGGTTAGAGATTCAATTTTAACACAGAAATTAGGGGGCGTTTTTTTTTATACAAAAAAAGTTCGGAACCCTTGATATATAAAAAATTTAGTGTAAATAATTTTACACTATTAAATGAGAGGGAGGAGAATTTATATGAAAAGAAAAAAACATTTTTTAGTACTATTTCTAATTGTAATATTAGTTGTAGCGAATACTTTAACAGTATACGCTATGCAAATTTTTGTAAAAACATTAAAGGGAAAAACAATTACATTGGATATAGAACCAACTGATAGCATTGAGAATGTTAAAGCAAAAATACAGGAGAAAGAAGGTATACCACCAGATCAGCAAAGATTAATTTTTAAAGGAAACCAGTTAGAGGATAATAGAACACTGTCTGATTATAATATTCAGAAGGAATCAACACTACATCTAGTTTTAAGATTGAGAGGACATGAATGGATATATACAGTGGAATGTGGAAACGTATTAAGAGCTAAATGTAATATGGAATCACATAAGGAAGAAGATTGTGCAAAAACAGGTGTCTGTCTTACCTTATCCACAAACTTGCCAACCTATTCCGGTAGTGTGGTTACTATAAATATAGGTACAGCTGATGAAAGAGAAAAGTGGGAAGAAGCTGGATTAACACTTCCAACAACAATTGAGTATTATGAAGGAACTACTAGACTCGATGCTGCACCGACAACAGCAGGTACATATATAGCAAAGGTTTCACCTGTAGGAGTTGAAGCTACAGCAGATAATACTGCTGCAGTTGATTTCGAGATTACAGATAAAATAAAATTAAATAAGACAAAATTAAAATTGAAAAAAGGTGAAACATACAAACTAGAAGCAACAGTTTTACCAGACACTATAAGTAATAAAAATGTAGAATGGTCATCAGATAATGAAGATGTGGCAACAGTAGATGAAGATGGTTTAGTAAGTGCTGTAACAACAGGAGATGCAGTTATTATAGCAACATCAGAAGAAGATACAGATATAAAAGCAGAATGTAAAGTAACAGTTGTTGAGGAATCAATACCAGAAACATATACAGTAATATTCAAAAATGATGATAAAATAGTAAAAGAAGTATCTGATATTGAAGAAGGAAGTACAATAAAATTACCATCAAATCCAACAAAATTAGGATATACATTTGAAGGATGGTATACAGAAGCTGGTGAAAAATTCACAAACAATACAAAAGTAAAATCAGATATGACAGTATATGCAAAGTGGACAAAGAAAACAAGCAGTTCATCAAGCAGCAGCTCATCACACAAATCAAACAAAAGTTCATCAGATGACAGACCACTTGTTAAAAACAGTAATGGAAAAAAAGTATCAAGCTCAGTATTAAGTAAAGAAACATATGTAAATACTGTAGTTGGAACTGATCTTGTTAAGGGAGCAGGACTTTCATCTGATAAAGTAACTGGATTGTATGAAATAAATACAGATGACTTCAAAGGAAATATAGCACAGCTTTCAGATACAGTAACAAATGCTGATGGAAGCAGGAGTGATAATAATTATATATATGTTAAATGTACAAAAACAAGTAAAGATACATTAAAAGTAGATGTAAGCTCACTTGATGCAGATAAATCACTTTATGTATATAAGACAGATGCTTTGGGAAACGTAGAGTTTATAAAAGTGGTAGATGCAGAAAAAGTTAAGAGTGATGATAAATTTGTAGAAATACCAGTGGCAGATGATCAGAATTATATAATATCTGATACAAAGATGGAAGAAAAAAAGGCAGCAGCACAAACTACTCAGTCATCAGCAAATACTGTAAAAGAAGGCTGGAATAAAGACGGAAACAACTGGATATACATTAAGAATGGACAAAAAGCAACTGGATGGATAAAAGATACTGATGGAAAGTGGTATTATTTAAAAGATAATGGTGCAATGAAGCAAGGCTGGATTCTTGATAAGTCAAATAACAAATGGTACTATTTAGATAATGTAAGCGGTGCTATGAAAGAAGGGTGGTTACAAGATTCTCAAGATAAACATTGGTATTTCTTAGAAAACGGAAGTGGTATCATGAAGACTGGATGGCAGTATATTGAAGGAAAATGGTATTACTTAAATCCTAAATGCACACAATCAATGTGGACTCAGGATAACTCTGGAGATTGGTATTATAAAGAAGGAACTGGAAAAGCATTAGGCGAAATGTATATTAATGAGAAAACACCAGATGGATATATAGTAGGTGCTGACGGAGCTTTAATAAAATAGTTATATGTAACAAATATATATTATAATAATGAAAAATAATAAGGAACACTTATAGCGATAAGCGCTTAGGGTATTCCTTTCTTTATTATTATAGATAAATCAAATAAAAAAGGAGTTGAAATCCGATTCCTAAGAAAAGTGAAACCAAAATAATAAAAGAAACAAACTACTGTAAAATCCATAAAGAGGGTGAAAATCAGAGTGAAAAATATTTCAAACAGGCAAAGCTTAATTGGAAAAGTTAGGATTAAACGTTGATATAGAAAATTTTATGGATGATGTTTATAGGAAAGGTATTATAAGTATACCGGATAATGTACCATACATACAAGTATCAGATTCGATAGAATTTAATAATGGAGATAATGTTAAACTGTATGTAGAAGTTAGTTATAGGAAAGTAAAAAAGTTCATTAAATCTGTTATGCTTCACTCACTTGCGCCTGATTGGTTTGATTCTACACTTAGGAAATATTGTAAAAAAATAATATTAAATACTTAGGAAAATCTACATTATATAATTTAGAAGTAAAATAGAAAAATAAGCAACTGAGGAGAATAATAGATGTTTAATAGCAAAATTAGTTCAAATTTACTATATCATTTTACAGATAGTATAAGTATAATAGTATCAATTTTGGAAAATGGATTTTATCCTATGACAGCAATTGAAGATCTTTCATTCATACTTCCTAATTATGATAAAGCTTTAGTAGGAATTCCTATGGTTTGTTTTACGGATATTCCCATTGAATTAGCGGACGAGCATAGAAAAGAATATGGCTTTTATGGATTAGGATTAAAAAAAGAATGGGGAATAAAGAAAGGATTAAATCCTATTTGTTATATGATTAAAGGTTCAGAAATTTATAATTCGTACAACCATTTGCAGTATGTGGTAACTGAGCAGGCTAAAATGCTTGGGAATGTAAAAGGAGAAGATAATGTTTATAGCTTTGAAGTTATGGAAGCAATTATGAATTATGCTGTTTTTTTAAAAGAGTATAGTCAAAACTCTAATGATAATATAAAACCATTTTATGATGAAAGAGAATGGAGATATTTGCCTCCATTTAAAGACGAAGAAGAAGACTTTAATGGAAATTGCAATAGATTGATAGGACATATGGTTAAAGATAAAAGAGGGAGGAATAAACTGAATAATC
>CAZLOP010000125.1:0-5552 GCA_964561205.1 uncultured Clostridium sp.
CAATTATTTTATTATCTCTTATTCCAATAACTCTTGAAGTTTTTCCTTCCATAAGAACTTCAACAGCTTTAGCTCCCATTCTTGAAGCTAATACCCTGTCTGTTGCACTTGGACTTCCACCTCTTTGAATATGACCTAAAATAGTTGCTCTTGTTTCAATTCCTGTTATATTTTCAACATATTCAGCTAATTCGAAAGCTCCTCCAATACCTTCTGCAAGTATTACAAGATTGTGCATTTTTCCGTTGTTTTTGCCTTCTAAAATAATTTTACAAAGTTCATCCCTGTCAAAATCTTTTATTTCTGGTACTATAATTGCTTCAGCACCACCACAGATTCCTGCATATAGTGATAAATCACCACAGTTTCTTCCCATTACCTCTACTATTGATACTCTTTCATGTGAAGTTGATGTATCTCTTATTTTGTTAATTGCATCAACAACAGTATTTAAAGCTGTGTCAAAACCTAGTGTAAAATCAGTATAAGCTAAATCATTATCAATTGTTCCTGGAATTCCAATTGTTTTAATTCCAAGTTTTGATAGTAATTTTGCTCCAGTAAATGATCCATCACCACCGATAACAACTAATGCTTCTACACCATATGCCTGAAGAATTTTTGCAGCTTTTTTTCTTACTTCTTCATTTTTGAATTCAGGACATCTTGCAGTTCTTAATATTGTTCCACCTCTCTGAATAATATCAGAAACTGATGTTTTATCCATTGTAAATAACTCACCATTTATTAAACCGCTGTATCCTCTTTGTACGCCCATAACCTCTATGCCATTATGAATAGCAATACGTACTATTGCTCTTATTGCAGCATTCATTCCTGGTGCATCTCCACCACTTGTTAGCACAGCTATCTTCTTCATAATATATTTCCTCCTTACCAACTGGGCACTTGAGTCCCTCATATGCATTTCATAACCACAATTTATCAATCCACAAATAATTGTACATAAAAATCATACAATTATCAATGATATTTAGACAACTTTTATTATTATTACAAAAGAAATCATGGTTTTTTACAATTATGTTTTTCTAAACTTAAAATATACTGGTTTAGCATACAACGTTTATGCTATTATTGTATACTTTATCTTATATTTTTAAGTATTTAATGTGTTTTCTATTCCAGTAAGTATTTTTATTTATATTTAGAAAATATATTTTTACATTCGTCAATTCTATTATAACCAAAGAAATTTAAATTTATATAATTTATTTAGATTTTTATTATTTTAATTTTTGTAATATTTTTCATTTACTTATTTGTCAATTTTTTAAGATAAGGCGAATATAATTAATAACAAATGATTTAATTTTAATTTAATCATTTATTACAAATTTCTTCCCTTATTTAATATAAATTAAAAAAGGAACTGCACCACTAACTATTAGTATGTAGTTTCTTTTTCTTTGACAAATCATAATTTAACAATATTAAGTAAGAACTAAAAACTAAGAACTAAGAGCGGCGGTAGATTTTGCACGGCAAAATCAATGCAATAATATAATAAAAAAACCAAGGTTTTTTCACCGAAACTCTTAGCTTTTAGTTCTTAGTTCTTAGCTAAATTATTATTTTTCTACTATTCTCACATTTTCTTCACCTAGTCTTTTATGAAGAATTTCTTTTATCTCACTATCAAGATTTACCCATCTGTCTCTAGGTGCTCTATATTTTTTATTTTCTTTGGATGCATAAAAATATATTGGAATATCACCTTTTTCATCATCTGTAAGCATTTCTTTTAATTCTTTACTAAACTGCTTAACTTCAGCTTCATTTTCTAAACGTAAATATAGCTTTGTATTATTTATTTTTTCTAATGGTTCAATGTTTTCGCATATAAGCTTTGGAGCTTCATCTTCTTTTATACTTAATCTGCCTTTAATTATTACAAGGCTGTCTGTAACACATAAGGTTTTTACCTTTTCTAAAGTTTTAGGGAAAACTATTACTTCTATGCTTCCACTTAAATCTTCCAAAGTAAGAAATGCCATAATAGCATTATTTCTTGTTATTTTCTGACTTACTCTTGCAAGAATCCCACCTAAAATAACTCTGTCATTATCCATAAGACGGTCATCTTTTTCAAAGATATCAATACCAGGAAGAATTTCATCAGTTTCATTAACATCCAAGGTTTCTTCTTGTTTGTAAACCTCAGCTATTTCATTTGTTGTCTGCAGCTTTAAACTTTTTGCATAATCATCTAAAGGATGTCCTGTAATGTATAGTCCAGTCATTTCCTTTTCCATAATAAGAAGATTTCTTTTATCAAATTCTTTTATATCAGGATAATTAACATTAGGATTTTTTAATTCCTCTGTTTCTCCAAACAGACTCATTTGACCATCTATATTTCTTTTCTTGTCACTGGAAATATTATCTATAAGTTTTTCGTGAACAGCCAGCATTTTTGATCTGAATATTTTAAAGCAGTCCATAGCTCCGCATTTAATCAAACATTCTACTGCACGTTTATTAAGAGCTCCTGTTTCCATTTTATTAATAAAATCAACTAAAGATTCAAATTTACCTTTCTGTTCTCTTGCATTTACAAGACCTTCAAGAACATTTGAACCTACATTTTTTACTGCTCCAAGCCCAAATCTTATAGTGTCTCCTTTAACTGTGAACTTAGCACTGCTTTCATTAACATCAGGTGGGAGAACCTGAATACCCATGCTTTCAGCTATAGTAATATAATGGGCTATTTTTTCACTTGAACCCATTATGGAATTCATCATGGCTGCAAGCATTTCTACTGGATAATATCTCATTAAAAATGCTGTTTGGTAACCTACAACTGCATATGCTGCTGCATGGGACTTGTTGAAGGCATAGCTTGCAAAGTCCATCATATTATCAAATATTTTATTTGCAGCTTTTTCATCAATTCCATTTCTGATACATCCAGGTACCAGTACCTCTCCATTTTCATCTGTAATACCATAGATGAAATTTTTACGTTCTTCTTCCATTACTTTATGCTTTTTCTTTGACATGGCACGCCTAACCATATCACTGCGTCCCATGGAATATCCCGCAAGCTTTCTAACAATTTCCATAACCTGTTCCTGATATACCATTACTCCATATGTAACATCAAGTATATCTTCCAATTCAGGTGTATCATATACAACTTTATCAGGGTTCCTTTTACATTCTATATATCTTGGTATTTCCGACATTGGTCCTGGTCTGTATAATGAAATTCCAGCTATAATATCCTCTAATGAATCTGGCTTTAATTCTTTCATGAATGATGTCATACCTGCTGATTCAAGCTGAAACACACCTGTAGTTTTTCCTTCACCAATCATATTATAAACTTCCTGATCTTCCATATTAATTTTATCAAGATCAATATCAATCCCTCTGTTAGCCTTTATCATTTTTATAGCATCATTCATAACAGTTAATGTTCTAAGTCCTAAGAAATCCATCTTTAAAAGACCTAATTCTTCAAGAGTTGTCATTCCAAACTGAGTTACTATCATTTCATCATTTTTCTGGAGAGGGACATATTCCACAAGCGGCTTAGATGAAATAACAACACCTGCTGCATGAGTTGAAGAATGTCTTGGTAACCCCTCAAGGTCCATTGAAACATCTATTAAGTTTTTAATCCTTTCATCTCCATCATAAGCAGCTTTAAGCTCAGGATTTATTTCTAAAGCCTTTTCTATTGTAATTCCAAGCATAGTAGGAACCATTTTAGCTATTTTATCAACTTCTGTATAGCTGTAATTCATAGCTCTTCCTACATCTCTTATACAAAGTCTTGCCGCCATTGTACCAAATGTTATTATCTGAGAAACACAATCCTTGCCATATTTTTCAACAACATAATCTATTACTTCCTGACGCCTTTCATAACAGAAATCCGAATCAATATCTGGCATACTGACTCTTTCTGGATTTAAAAAACGTTCAAAAATCAAACTATATTTTATCGGGTCAATTTTGGTAATTCCAAGAGTGTAAGCAACAATTGAACCTGCTGCTGAACCTCTGCCTGGACCTGTTGGTATTCCATGATCATAGGAAAATTTTATAAAATCCCAAACTATGAGGAAGTAATCAACATACCCCATTTGCTTTATTACTCCAAGCTCATACTCTAATCTATCCACAAGTTTTTTTGCTTCATCTGAATTATCCACAATATTATTAACTTTTGTGTAATCTAATTGACAATTTCTTAATTTTTCAAACACATCATATCTTTCAATAAGACCCTCATAACATGTTTTTTTCAAATACTCATAAGGGTCTGTTCCTTCCTTAAGTGGAAATTTAGGCAGCTTAGATTCATGAAATTTATATTCATAATTACATTCATCTGCTATCTTCACTGTGTTTTCTAAAGCCTCTGGTACATAAGAAAATATCTCCCACATTTCCTCTGGTGATTTTAAATAAAACTGATCTGAAGGATATCTTCTTCTATGTGGATCATCAATTGTTTTCTGAGTCTGAATACACATTAATACATCATGAGATTTGGAATCCTTCTGCTCTATGTAATGAACATCATTGGTCGCTGCAAGTGGAATGCCTGTTTCTTCTGATAACTTTATATTAAGTTCATTTACTCTCTTCTGTTCTTCCATTCCTTGATTCTGTAATTCAAGATAAAAACCATCTTTAAATATATCTTTATAAAAAAGTGCTGTTTCTTTTGCTTTTTCATAATTTTGTTTAAGCAGTGCAGATTGAACTTCTCCACCTAAGCAGGCACTTAAAGCAATTATTCCTTCACTATGCTGTCTTAAATATTCATGATCTGTTCTTGGTTTATAGTAAAATCCATCTATAGATGCTGTAGATACTATTTTCATCAAATTCTGATAACCTGTTTCATTTTTCACAAGCAGAACAAGATGATGAGTTGAATTTTCTTTATCTGGCTGTTTAATAAGCCTTGATTTTGGAGCAACATAAACTTCACATCCAAGTATGGCTTTTATTTGGACTTCCTGTGCAGCCTTAAAGAAATCAACAAGACCATACATAACACCATGGTCTGTAATTGCTATACTCTTCATACCTAAATCTTTTGCACGCTGCATAAGCTTTTTTATCTTTCCAGAACCATCAAGAAGACTATATTCTGTATGAAGATGTAAATGCACAAAATCTTTTGCTGTACTCAATATAATTCCTCCTTTCTTAATTTTAAATTATATATAAATCTTTTAGTTATAAATTTAAACCAAAAACTTCTTAATTATTATAACAATCTGAAGTTTGCTTGTCATTTTTCCTGCATAATATTTAGCATTTATATAAATCATAATTTAACTAAGAGCTAAAAACTAAGAACTAAGAACGGTGGTAGATTTTGCACAGCAAAATCAATGCAATAATATAATAAAAATCTGAAAGATTTTTCTCCGAAACTCTTAGTTTTTAGTTATTCGTTATAAATTATGCTTTAAAAAAGGAACTGTGCACTATACTAATTATTCAATGCAACAGTTCCTTATTATTTAATTTCTTAAAAATCTAATGTCTTACTACACTCA
>CAZLOP010000126.1:0-5480 GCA_964561205.1 uncultured Clostridium sp.
TTTCTGTTACTCTGTCAATTAATAGCATTGGATATCTATGTGGAAGTATTTTTTTTATTTCATTTATCTTCATCATAAATTTTATGCCTCCTTGATTTTAAATAATGGCTGACCATATTCTACCATATCACCATCTTTAACTAAACACTCAACTAAAGTTCCATTATATTCGCTTTCAATTTCATTCATAAGCTTCATAGCTTCAATAATGCATATAACTTTTCCTTTAGTAACACTTTCTCCAACACTTACAAATTCCTTGCTGTCAGGTGATGGCTTAGAATAATATGTTCCTACCATTGGTGAAGTAATTACTGTTAAATTATTATCAGCTTCAGCTGTATTATTTGTCTTAGGAACATCCTTCTTCTCAGACATAACTTCTTTAACTATTTCAGCTGCTTTATTACTATTTCCATCAAAAGTAACAGTTCGTGCTACTGTACCTTCTGTATTTCTTTGAACTGATTTATCCATTTTTATATGTTCATTGTTAGTATCTATTTCAAAAAAAGCTAAATCTGAAGAATCTACTAATTTAATTAATTCTTTAATCTGCTCAAAATCCACTTTTAATACTCCTCCAATCACCAGTTTAAATTAAACTGATTATTTCCATTTTTTAATAAGTAATGTAGCATTATGTCCACCAAATCCTAATGAATTTGTTAGTGCATAATTAACTTCTACATCTCTTCCTTTATTAGGTACATAATCTAAATCCAATCCTTCATCAGGAGTTTCATATCCTATTGTTGGTGGAATGTAATTTTCCTCTGTTGCTTTAACACAAAGTATTGTTTCTATTGCACCTGCTGCACCAAGTAAATGACCAGTCATTGACTTAGTTGAAGATACTGGCACTTTTGTGTTTTCACCAAATACACTCTTTATTGCAATTGTTTCAAATTTGTCATTTAATGCTGTAGATGTTCCATGAGCATTAATATATGAAACTTCATCTTCTTTAATTCCAGCTTCATCTATTGCCATTTTCATTGCTTTTACAGCTCCACTTCCATCTGGTGCTGGTGATGTTATATGATATGCATCACATGTAGACCCATATCCTACAATTTCTGCTAGTATTTTAGCTCCTCTTTTTTCAGCATGTTCTAATGACTCCATTACAATTATTCCTGCACCTTCACCCATAACAAAACCACTTCTGTTTTTATCAAAAGGTGTTGAAGCTGTTTTAGGATCATTAGAATTATTCAGTGCTTTCATTCCATTAAATCCACCAATACCTATTCTTGTTATTGGTGCCTCAGAACCACCAGCTACCATAACATCTGCGTATCCATGCTTAATTAATCTAAATGCATCACCTATACTGTTTGTTCCTGTTGCACACGCAGTAACAACTGATGTACAATGTCCTCTTAATCCATATTTAATTGCTATATTTCCTGCAACTAAATTAGTAATAGCCATAGGAACAAAGAAAGGTGAAACTCTTTTTGAAATTCCTGTGTATAACTTGTTACAGTCATTTTCTATTGTTCCAAGACCGCCTATACCAGATCCTACAATAACTCCAATTCTATCCAGGTCTTCTTTTTCTAAATCCAATCCAGAATCTTTTATTGCTTCATCTGCCGCATATAATCCAAATTGTTCAAATCTATCTAATCTCTTACTTTCTTTTTTACTTATAACTGGTTCTGGATCAAAATCCTTAACTTCACCAGCTACTTTTACATCTATTAAATCATTATCAACAGATTTAATAAAATCTATACCACATTTACCTTCTTTTGCATTATTCCAAAAAGTTTCTACATTATTTCCTATAGGAGTAACAGCTCCCATCCCTGTAATAACAACTCTATTTTCCATACTACTAACTCCTTTACATTAACATTCCGCCATCTACATGAATAACCTGACCTGTAATATAATCAGAAGAACTTCCAGCTAAAAACGCAACAACCTCTGCAACATCTTCTGGTCTTCCAAATTTATTTAAAGGAATATTTTTTTCTGCTTCAGTTTTAACTTTTTCATTTAAAGAACTTGTCATATCAGTTTCAATAAATCCAGGTGCTACAGCATTTACATTTATTCCTCTTGAACCAACTTCTTTAGCTAATGATTTTGTCATTCCAATTATTCCTGCTTTAGAAGCTGCATAATTAACCTGACCTGCATTACCTGCTATTCCAACAACAGATGATATGCTTACTATTTTTCCATGTTTCTGTCTTACCATAACTGGAGTAACTGCTTTCATACAATTAAAAACACCTTTTAAGTTAACATCTATTACACTGTCAAAATCTTCTTCTTTCATTCTTAAAATAAGAGTATCTTTTGTAATACCTGCATTATTAACCATAATATCTATTGATCCAAATTTTTCTTTAGCTTCAGATACTAAGTTTTCTACTTCGTTTAATTTTGAAATGTCTGCTTTAACAGTTAAAACTTCAACACCAAGCTTTTTTATTTCTTCTGCCGTTTCCTCAGCTTCTTTTGAACTACTTCTATAATTTAAAACTATATTAGCTCCAAGTGATGCAAGCTTTAAAGCTATTGCTTTTCCTATTCCCTTTGCTCCTCCTGTTACTATTGCACATTTACCTTTCATAACTACCTCCAACTATTATTGATTTATCTGCTTTAATTTATCTACTGTTTCATTTAATGATTTAATGTCTTCAACATTTAAAAGAGTCATATTCCTGTTAATTTTTCTCACAAATCCTCTTAATGCCTTGCCTGGTCCAACTTCTACAAAAGTATCTATTCCTGAATCTATCATTCCCTTTACTGTCTTTTCAAAATACACAGAACTTCTTATATGCATTTTTAATAATTCTTTAACATCATCTTCTGCAGTATAAGGTGTACCTTTTACATTGGAATAAACAGTCTTCTTTAATTCATTTATGTTAGCTGTTTTTATAGTATTATAAAATTCTTCACTTGCAGGTTTTAATAGTGAACTATGGAATGGTCCGCTTACATTTAATTCAATTCCTCTTCCTCCAAGTTCAACTGCTATTTTACATGCTTCTTCTATAGCTTTGTTTTCACCAGAAATTGCTACCTGTCCTGGACAATTGTAATTTGCACCTTCAACAATACCAAATTCACCAGCTCTTCTTAGCACTTCTTCAACCTGCTCATCATTTAATTTTAAAATTGCTGCCATCTTCCCAAGCCCCTTTGGAAGAGCACTTCCCATTATTCTTCCTCTTTCTTTTACTAAGCGAAGTCCGTCTTCAAGTGATAATGCGCCTCCATATATAAGCGCACCATATTCACCAAGACTTAATCCTGCACAGCATTCTGCTTCAATTCCATTTATCTCCAATGCTTTTAAAGCCATAAGTGATGCTACTAATATTGTAGGCTGAGCATTTTCAGTTGCTGTTAATATTTCTTCCGGGCCTTCAAACATCATTTTCTTAAGCGGCATCTCTAAAATGTCTTCACTACAGTCTAAAATCAGTTTACATTCTTTAATATTTTCGTAAAGATCTTTTGCCATGCCGACAGTCTGAACTCCCTGACCTGGAAAAAGAAATGCTATATTATTGTTCATTTGTAACTCCTCCAAATAATTTGAATCTTTCTTCTGCCTCTTTAAACATTTCCTCAATTATTTCGCTGCAAGTCTGCTCCTTGTTAATAAGCCCAGCTATTTGTCCTGACATTAGTGAACCATTTTCAACATCACCTTCAACAACAGCCTTTGCCAGGCACCCAATACCTATCTTTTCAATTTCTTCAACACTTGCACCTTCTTTTTCAAGCTTCATGTAAGTTCTTGCAAGTTTATTTCTTAATACTCTTACAGGATGACCAGTAGTTCTTCCTGTAACTTCAGTATCAATATCCTTAGCTTTTAATACTTTTTCCTTATAATTAGCGTGAACATTACATTCTTTGGCAACTAAAAATCTTGTTCCTACCTGAACACCATCTGCTCCAAGCATAAATGCAGCAGCTACACCTCTTCCATCACCAATTCCACCTGCTCCAAGAACAGGAATGCTGACAGCATCAACTACCTGTGGTACAAGAGCCATAGTTGTAAGCTGCCCTACATGCCCGCCTGATTCTGTACCTTCTGCAACAATGGCGTCAGCTCCACATTTTTCCATTCTTCGGGCTAACGCCACCGATGCAACTACTGGAATAACCTTTATATTATGTTCTTTCCATTTTTCCATGTATTTCCCAGGGCTTCCTGCTCCTGTTGTTACTACTTTTACGCCTTCTTCACATACTAAATCTGCAATTTCATCAACATTTTCCATTTGTAACATTAAATTAACTGCAAATGGCTTATCTGTAAGTTCTTTTGCCTTTCTAATTTCTCCTCTTACCCATTCAGTAGGTGCTGCTCCTGTAATTATTCCAAGTCCACCTGCATTACTTACTGCCGCTGCTAAAGATGCATCTGCTATTCTTGCCATAGCCCCCTGAAAGATTGGATATTTTATATTTAGCAATTCACAAATTCTATTTTTTCCCACTATAATTACCTCCTAAATTGGACTGCATTTTTATACTTTTCTTCTGCTTATATAGTTATATCATTATAGCTAATTTTACTATTTAATGATTTATTTATCAATTAGTAATAGTGACTATTTAAAATAAGTTAATATTGACCACTTATTTATTTTTTTCTACAAAGCTTACTAAATCATTTATTGTTTTTAATCCTTCAACTTCTTCAATTTGTATACCATATTTTTCCTCAATTTCAATTACAATTTGAAATAAATCTAGAGAATCTGCATCAATATCTTCAAATGTACTTTCAAGTTTAACTTCTTCTTTGTCTACCCCTAACTGTTCACAGATTATTTCTCTAATTTCCTCAAATAACATATTAAAATTCCTCCAAATATTCTTCAAAATTAATATTCAATTAATGTTGAACCATATGTCAGTCCGCCGCCAAAAGCAACTAATATTATTTTATCCCCACGTTTTATCATTTCTTTATCAACAAGTTCATTTAAAGCTATTGGAACAGAAGCTGACGAAGTATTTCCAAATCTGTCCAAATTTAAATAGAACTTTTCTATAGGTATCTGTAACTTTTTAGCAGCACTGCTGATTATTCTGTAATTAGCCTGATGAGGAACTATATACTTAATGTCATCTAAAGTAATATCTACTCCTTCAAGTATTTTTTCAACACCATCGTAAATTGCATTTGCAGCAAATTTGAAAACTTCTCTTCCATTCATATAGATAGTTCTTCTCCTTTCTTTTTTCTTGTCTGCAAAAGGAGTATTAAAATCTGCAGCTTCTATTGTAAGTGCGCTTCCCTTTGAACCTTCACTTTTTAAATATGATTTAATAATTCTGCTGCTGTTATCTGATTCAGTAAGTACTGCTGCTGCACTTCCATCACCAAATAATATACATGTAGTTCTATCACTCCAGTCTGTTACTTTTGATAGGGTTTCGGCACCAATTACAAGTGCATTTTTGTATTTCATTGACTGCAT
>CAZLOP010000127.1:0-5469 GCA_964561205.1 uncultured Clostridium sp.
TTAAGTTCTCTTCTAGGTTCAGCATTATCTATTGTATAAGAAATATCATCTACCCAGCTTATTAAATATTCCTCCGAATTATTGCACTGCTTACCATTGATAAACAAATTAACATGTTCGCAGGATTTTATATATATTTTTTCATCTGTTAAATCTTCACTAAACTCTATTTTTCCATTAGTTACTTTAGCTCCATAATCCATTATTTAATACTCCCTTATTACTAAAAAAGATTATAATATATCCCATATATCTCAAATCCCTAACACACAAACTTCTCATACTATATTATAACAGCAATATTAATAATAAAAAAGAAGACTTTTATATTTTATTTAAAAAAACTTAAATATCTTAAAAATTTTATTCTATGCTCTTCGCTCCATGCAGAGCATATATAGTAATCTTTATCATAAATTGTTGATATGAATCCATAATATATAGCTGTTCCATTTTTATCACGCCGTTGTTCTTCTAATGATTCATTCAAATTTACTTCTTTTAATACTGGATAATCAATTCCAAATGTATTCATAGAATACTCTCTCTCCTGTAATTTTCTGATTTCTCCTCTTGGTATTTTTTCCATTTCAAATAGTCTGTTTAACTCATTTTTTACAAGTTCACTTATTTTTATATCTGCATATTTTTCATTTAAATTACGGTTAGTCTTACTTTCCAATAATTCTTTAACAATTCGCTTTTTACGTTCTTCAAGTATTTTATTAAATGAATTACTATCTACTGAAAACTGAGTTTTTACATTATGCTTATTCATATAATAAGATGTTGTATGATTACTATTATCATATGAATCATCTTTATCACTTTGATTATAAGATAATAATTTTTCTGTATCATCATCAATTACCATATCTATTTTTTTAGGCTGATGCTCATTTACTTTTTCTTCATTAACTAGTATTTCTTCATCCTCAATGTTTATCTCTGCCTGATTATCCGCTTTAACAGCATCAACCTCTATACTTTTATTGTCTATTCTGCTCTCTAGTTCAATATATGATTCTTCCTCATTAATTTGGTCATTATCTGTTTTATTTCCCCTGTTGTCTTCACCAGATAAAATTCTATTATCAAACCCATGTATATTATTAGAGAATCTTCTATACTTTATATATTCTTCATTATCACCAATATCTATATTTTTTTCTACAACCGTGTTAACTTTTTCCAAAACTTCTTCATTAAACTGTTCATTCAAATAAACATTTACTTCAAATTCACATTTTATCTGTACAAAAACTTCTTTTATATCTTCATAAAAAGATGCTAATTTCTTAATTAATTCAAAATCCGCACAAGAACATAAAAATATTATATTTCCTTCTATCTTATTGAAACAGCTTATAAAATAAATTGCCATAAGAAATATTTTTTCTAAAACATATTTTACATTTAATTCATCGTATTCTCTATAAATATACGAACTGACACCATATATTTTTTCAGTATAATCTTCATTAAAACTTATTCCAAATGCATCAATAATATCATTTTTATTAAGATCATTTAATGTCATAATATCTTCAAAAAGGGCTATCCTATATTTATTTCTAAAATAGTTTTTTGCAATCCTTAATAATTCCTCTCCTTTTCTGCTATGGATATTCCATGATTCAGTGCTTGGAAACCATTCAGTCTGTATTATTTTACATTTCTTTATATGCCTTAAATAAGAAAAAACCATTGATTTTTCTATGTTCATTATTTTTCCTCCATCAGTACATTATATATTTAATTACATTATTTCATATATAATAACATTAATCTTTCTCACCAGTAATTTAACATTTCATTTTCCAGCCATGTATTATATAATTGATTTCTCCATATAGTACCATCTTCAAATTCTATATCTTTAATGTTTGCTTCAACTTTATAAATATTATCTGTATTATTAATATTCCATCCCATAGTTCCATCACCCCATATACTATAAGGTTTAATATCTACATTTTGTCCATAACAAAGAATAAAATAACTATTATTATAATTAAAATCACTATCTATAATAACAGGATGGTTAGTCCTATCAAATGCAGCAAAACATACTGTAAAGCTTTTTATGGTTTTATCAAAATTATTGGTTAATTTAATTTGAATCTGATCCTTATAAATATTGCTTATATCTGACTGGCTGTAACTAATATAACATGAATTAATTATAAATTTATTCTCTTTCTTTATAGTATTCCTGCATTTATTTATAAGCATCTCTGCTTTTTCATAATTATTTACGTCTTCTTTAATAACACATTTAAACTCATTAACAGCTTTTTCATATTCATTATTTTCCATTGAAGCAATTCCAGCTTTATATGATTCATCAGATATTCTTAATTCCTCAACATATCTTTCAGCCTTTTTCACCATATCTTTTACATCACTATTATAACCTAAGCTTTTAAGCTTAGAAAGAGTTTCATCATATGTTGCATCTTTATTTGCATATTCTTCTTTTATATACCATATTTCATTTAGAAATAACTGCTGAAGATTTTCCTTGGTTTTAATATCATATATAATATCATAACAAAGAACTGCCCTATAATATCTCCCATTATTAAGCTCTTTTTTACATATTAATCCACTTTCATTTAATCCAGCAATAAGAACAATACCACACAACATTACTAATGCAGAACATAATAAAAAAATCTTTTTTCTTTTCATAATAATACTATCCTTAAATACTATTTATTATCATCCTTTTGATTATTTAATATATTTTCATCTTTCAGCCATTTATTTAATATAACTTCAGCAGCTATTTCAGCTTCTTCATCAGTTAAAATAATTTTGCCATCTTTATCTTTATTCATATATTCTTCCTCCTTTTTATACATTTAATATAATAATTATAAACATTATTTATATAATTTGCGACCAAAAATATTTTCTAATAATAAATTATACTAATATTTCAACTAAATAAATATGTAATTCTAAATTTAAGTTGTTGTATTATTATCCGAAATTATTAATATACTTAAATATAGAATTATGTTAGGAATGATAATATATGGAAGCAAATATTAAGATAATAAGTATTGATGAAATATGCACAGGAATGGTTTTAGCAAAATCCATTTTAAAAAATGGTAAAGTACTTGTTTACAGAAATTCTCCATTAAAAGAAAAAGACATACTTTTGTTAAAAAGAGAAGATATAACAGAAAATTTATTTGTATATGATAATATTTCTTATTCAAATGAAAAATATACAAATATTAAAGAAAAAGATATAGAAAATATACCATCCTATTTAAATGAAATTAATAGTTTAGAAAATATCTACAATAATTTGTCCTCAACATTAAGCAGCATTTTTTATAAACTGAAAATATTTCAGACACATGATAATAAAGAAATCAGAGAATTTACCAATAATTTGTTATCTGAAAGTAATAACAAAGGTGCTTTAATACATGATTTAGTCCTAAATGGAAGTTCAAACAGCCCAATTTACAGACATAGTCTTAATGTTGCTCTCTTAAGCAACCTTCTTGGACAATGGATTGATTTAAAGCCGGAGTCACTAAATTTGTTAACATACTCAGCCTTATTACATGATATAGGAAAACTCAAAATAGATGATAAAATCATTAATAAGCAGACTGCTTTAACTATTACTGAACGTAATGAATTAAAAAGGCATCCAGTTTTAGGCTATGAAATGGTAAAAGATATTGCATATTTAGATAAAAGTGTTGCTCAGGGTGTTTTATTTCATCATGAATTTATTGATGGAAGCGGATATCCTTTTAACTTAATGGACAGTAAAATAACTAATTTTGCAAAAATAATAGCTATTGCTGATTTATTTGACAATCATAATTCCAACAGAGGCATTCATAAAAAATGTGGTCCTTTTGAAACATTAGAACTATTAAAAGAACACAGCTTTGGCAGACTTGATTACAAATATACAAATATCTTTATAAATAATATTTTAAATTTCTTTATAGGAAAAGACGTACTTTTAAATAATGGTCAAAAAGCACAAATAATAATGATGAATATAAATAATATTGATAAACCAATTATTAATATGAATAATAATTTCATAGATTTATATAAGGCTGATAATTTAAAAATATCAAACTTTATTTTTAACAATTAGTTATTTTTTTAGCTCATAATTATTATTTTTACAATTATGAGCTTTTTTAATATTTTTTGTAAACGTTTAAAAAGGATTTTTTGCTATTATAAAGAATATAATAATTATAATATAGCAATTTTTTTGCTTAATTATAATTTTAGGGGTGGTTTAATGAATAATACTGAATTAACAGTTACTAACGCAAAGGATAACAGTTATGTCTTAAAGAACAAAAGCAAGGAAAAAGATTCCATTGATAACTTAGAAAAAGCATTTGATAACATTTGCAATGATTTGACCTGTGCTTTTTATAGACTTGGAAGATTGAAAAACTCAACTATTGAAGAAATAAAAAATATTTCTCAACTACTTCAAATACACTTGACTGATTACAACTCAATAATAAATGATATTTTAATGCATGGCAGTGGTGAAGATTGTATCTACAGACATGGACTTAATGTAGCAATGTTAAGTTATGTTTTAGGTATGTGGATAGGACTTGATAAAAACAAGTTAAATCTGCTTACATATGCAGCTTTATTACATGACATAGGTAAAACAAAAGTAGATTATAATGTATTAAATAAGAGAAGAAATTTTAACGAAAGTGATTTAGCTGCAGTAAAAAATCATAGTTTACTTGGTTACAAAATAGTTCAGAATATTAATTTCCTTGATAAATCTGTTGCTCAGGGAATATTAATGCATCATGAAAAATTAGATGGCAGTGGATATCCTCTTGGCATTAAAGATGATAAAATATGCCAATTTGCAAGAATTATTGCTATTGCAGATATATTTGATGCTGTTAATTCTGATCGTATTTACAGAAAAAAGAAATCTCCACTTGAAGCTGCTCGTATAATCAAAAACGAAAGTTTCGGAAAACTTGATTATGAGTATTGCAACATTTTCCTTGAACACATTTTAAGCTATTATAATGGCAAAGAAATCATGTTAAACAATAAAATGAAAGCAACTCTTGTTAAAGTTGACATTAACTCTTTAGATAAACCCTTATTATTGCTGGAAGATGGTTTTTTAGAGCTTATTGAATGTCCAGAATTATATATAGAAAAATTTATTATTTAGTTTATAAATTAGAATTTAACTAAGAACTAAGAGGTAAGAAGTAAGAGATTCGGAGAAAAATCTTTCAGATTTTTTATTATATAACTCTTAGTTCTTAATTTTTAGTTCTTAGCTTAATTTGTTAAATTCTGATTTAGCAAAAAAAGGAACTGTCACTAATTATTCAATAATATGACAGTCCTTTTTATTTCTTTTACATTTTACTTAACTTATCATCAATAAACTGTTTACATATTTTAGGATTAGCT
>CAZLOP010000128.1:0-5463 GCA_964561205.1 uncultured Clostridium sp.
CATGGGCTTGTGAACATGAAGTAGGAGTTGCTCAAGGATGTTCAGAAGATATAATGGCTGATTTAAGAGCTAACTTTGAAGGAGAATGTACAGAAGTAGGAATGTATTTAGCTATGGCAAGAGTTGCTCATAGAGAAGGATATCCAGAAGTAGGAATGTACTATGAAAAGGCTGCTTTTGAAGAAGCAGAACATGCAGCTAAATTTGCTGAATTATTAGGAGAAGTTGTAACAGCTTCAACTAAGAAAAACTTAGAATTAAGAGTTGCTGCTGAAAATGGTGCAACTGAAGGTAAATTTGATTTAGCCAAGAGAGCTAAAGCTGCTAACTTAGATGCTATCCATGATACAGTTCATGAAATGGCCAAAGATGAAGCGAGACATGGTAAAGCTTTCCAAGGTTTATTAAACAGATACTTTGGATAAGAATGAAATATAGTGTGAAAAGGGGTTGTCAAATTAATTTGTGGCAACTTCTTTTTATTCTGAATTTGTATGTATATTATAAATAATAAATAGTAATAATTTAATGCAACAGCTCCTTCTTTCAGTGGAACAATAAATTTATGTAATAATCAAAAATATATTAAAAGATAACATTTACAATTTGAAATCTATATGCAGATGTGATATATTTATTTTAGTAGCATAATGTAGGTTATGTTACAGTTAATAAAAAATGGAAAGAGGTACGAGAAATGATAGTAGTTAATTGTGCATTAAGACAAGATGATATTATTGGAATAGTTGAAGGAGCTGAATTTGAAGGAAAGAAGCCTTTCAAATTTAATAAAAAGCAAGGAATTCAAATACATTTTGATGCTGTTGATGTTTCTGATGAACAAGCTGCTGCAAAAGCTGTTAAAGCTGCAATTAAAGCAACTGAATTTGGAAAAGCTTTATTCTTTAATGTTGAAGCAAAATAGTATTATTTTATATAAAAAGCATATTGAGAAGTGTTCTTTTAACATTTCTTAATATGCTTTTTAAATTTATCAGATAAAAGAATTATGTACAAATTTTAAATAAGTCTAATATAATAATGTAATATAGTAATTATATGGTGTTAAAACATGAGTGAAAATAACAGCAAAAATAGTAATCAGAAATCTAATGGTGAAGAAAATACAGAGGCTAATAATGATTTTAACTTTAATTTTGGATGTGGTGATATAAATGGTGGGTTTCAGCAGATATACCCTGAAGCTTTTGTTGTTATTGCACAAATATTTGGTGATGTTATAGCAGGAAGACTTCCTTTTAATGTTCAAAATGCAGTAGGAAACTGGTTTGAGTTGGTAGGACAGGCTATTTTGACATATAATGCACAACAGCAGTATTTTCAAGGCGGTCCAGGAAGATATTTTAATCCTATTTATTATAATGTTAGTAATCCTTTTTGTGATGATGGATTATCTACAGAAGGAAATTCCAGCTCTGGAACATATACAGATAAAGCAGCTGGCAGTAATGACAAATCAGAAAGTTTTGACAGAATGAAGAACAGGTACTCATCTTCGTTTAAAAACAAGGATTCTCAAATAGATGATTTGAAAAAGGAAATAGAAAATTTAAAGTCAGAATTAGAAATTATAAAAAATAATATTGGGATATAGGAATAAAGGAACGTAAAAGATTTTATGTTCTTTTATTATTGTTATAAAAGAAAAAGGGTGAGATAATTAATAATAGATAAAACTCATAGGAAGTGGATGGTAAAAGTATGATAAAGAATGCTATAGGACATTTTATTACAATAACAAATCATAAATTATTAGTTATGCGGGGATGTTTTAAGGTTGGTTTGTATAAGCAAGGATTACTGCATGATTTATCAAAATATACATGGGTTGAATTTTCAGCTGGTATAAAATATTACAGAGGAGACATAAGTCCTAATGGAGTCCAAAAAATTGAGGAAGGGGTATCTACTGCATGGCTTCACCATAAAGGTAGAAACAAACACCATTTTGAATACTGGATTGATTATGGATTGAAGTTAAGTGATGGTTTAATGGGTATGGAAATGCCTTTAAAATATGTGATTGAAATGTTTATTGATAGAATGAGTGCCTCAAAGAATTATTTGAAAAATAAATATAATGATAAAAGTCCATTGGAATACTATGAAGCACGTAAAGATGATTATGTAATAAATGAAAAGAGCAGAAGAATATTAGAATTTTTATTATGCAAGCTTGCAGAAGAAGGTGAAGAAGAAACATGTCTATACATTAAAAAAAACATGTTAAAAAGCAATGAATATATTAATGATATTTAAAAACTAGAAATGAATATACTGTAAACGTAAAGATTACATATAATAGAAATAATGTATCCATACAATTGTTTCTGCGAAACCATAGTGCTATAATCCCTTTATAGTTAAGATAAAAAACTTTTTAGGGGGCTATATTTATGGAAAAAAGCAATTTAAGAATGAAAAAATTATTACAAACTGCATTAATGGCAGCATTATGTTTTGTTTCATTTACATTTATTCAAATTAAAATACCATTACCAGGAGGAGATGCAAGTTCAATTCATATAGGAAATGCATTTTGTGTTTTGGCATCCCTTCTACTAGGAGGATGGTATGGTGGTCTTGCTGGAGCAATAGGCATGACTTTTGCAGATATTCTTGATCCTGTATATATTGTTGTAGCACCAAAAACATTTGTATTAAAGTTATGTATAGGGTTAATTACAGGGTTTGTTGCTCATAATATTGCAAAGATAAGTGAAAGCAATGATAAAAAATATATTTGCAAATGTAGTATTATTGCTTCTGTATGCGGATTAGCATTTAATGTGGTTTTTGATCCTGTTGTAGGCTATTTTTATAAACAGTATATTTTAGGACAGCCACAGGAGGCTGCATCAATTTTAGCCAAATTAAGTGCAGCAACAACATTTATTAATGCAGTTGTTTCAGTTATATTAGTTGGAATTTTATATAATGTATTAAGACCAATGCTTAATAAAAGCGGATTATTACTGCCAGTAAAAGTAAAAAATACAAAAGCCTGATAATATTCAAGGATAATTCAAATCAGTCACAATTATATATGTGGCTGATTTTTTTGAAAAAATGAAATTTTGTAATAGAAGGCTAAAAGCCTGGCAAAGCCGCTTTTTTAAATAAAAAATAATATTTATAAAAAAGCAGAAATTTATAATAACATATATTGTGATAAAATATAAATTGAATAATAAGTTTTGAGGAAGTGTAAAATATGAGCGTATATGTTATGAGTGATATACATGGATGTTTTAATGAATTTGAAAAAATGTTGAACTTAATAGGTTTTTCTCAAAATGATCAGTTATATATTATAGGTGATGCTGTTGATAGAGGAAAGGAACCTGTAAAAGTATTAGATTATATAATGAATCATTCAAATATTATTCTGATGAGAGGAAATCATGAAAATTTTCTAACATACTGTTTAGAGAGTTCAGAATACTATATATGGTATGCTAATGGAGGGAAAATAACTCATGAGCAGATTATGTTACGTGGAGAAGAATATAAAGATAAGGTTTTAAAATATATATCTAAATGTAAAGTGATAACAGTTATAGGCAAATACATACTTGTTCATGCTTCTCTTAAATTTTCTGCTGATTATGAAAATATTACTCTTAAGGATTTTTTGGAAATACAAAATGAGGATGTGTGTCTTTGGGGAAGAGACAATATTGGAGATGAAAAGCAATTTCAGGATTATACTGTTATTTGTGGGCATACACCTGTACAGGCAATAGATGAAAGCATAAAAGAACAGGAGGATGTAAAGATACTTCACAGAAAAGGTACTATTTATATTGACTGCGGATGCTGCTATGGAACAGAAGCTGGAGGAAAGCTGGCATGTATAAGGCTTGATGATATGAAAGAATTTTATGTTAACTTTAGCGAAGAATAGTAATGTAAAAGGCTTTGAAATAATATAATAAGGGCAGAAGTTCAGATGTCTGTATTAAATTTAAGTTTTTCAATAAATAAAAAGATACTGATATACATCAGTATCTTTTTGGTGCTGGTTGTGGGACTTGAACCCACACGAAGTCACCTCCGCAAGATTTTGAGTCTTGTGCGTCTGCCAATTCCGCCAAACCAGCATAATAGCTTTTCTACGAAAGTTATTATATCATAAGGTTTTTTATTTGACAATAATTTTATTATAATTTTGTATTTTTATAATTAAGTTCATTATAGGCAGCAATAAGTTAACACCAATAATATTTTTTGGATGGTGTGTACTTTTAGAAAAACATTTAGTATAATCAAAAGCATATAATATTGTACAAAGATTGAGAGATTATTATTTATGAAAGAATATAAAAACTTTTTCACAATTATACTTTTTATAAGTGGAATAGGTCTTATTATGGGAACATTTTTGGATTTTAGAATTGCAGAAATAATATTTAATCCTAATAATAAATTATGTGTATTTTTAGAATTTGCAGGATATTATCCGCTATATATTCCTATTCCTCTATTGTGCAGCTTAATAATGATTAGAAATAAAAATAAATTAATAAAATGTTTTTCCTATATTATAGGAGGAATTTCTTTATCAGTAATAATAATATGTGGGATAGTTTTCTTAAAACATAGGAATATTTTCATAATTAATTATTACTTAAGTATTTTTATATCAATTATTATTTCTTTTGCATTGCAGATTGTTATATATAATAGTATGAAAAAATTAAGTAAAAATATGATAGATAAATTATTTATTATATGTTTGTTTGGGGTTTTGCTTATAATATGGAAAGTCATTATTATAAGCGGGCTAAAAATATTAATAGGAAGAGCAAGATATTGTAACATAGTAAATGGAGAAGGATATTATACTCCATGGTATTTTGTAAACAGACCAAGAATGGGTAAATCTTTTCCATCCGGACATGTTGGTGGAGCATGTGGAATTCTAAATATATTACTTATACCATTATTATTTAAAAATACAAAAAAATATAAATCAGTATTAGAAATTATTGCTACAGTTTATATAATTATGCTTGCTTTTTCAAGGATGGTCATTGGAAAACATATGTTAAGCGATGTAAGTGCAGCAGTGTTTATAATGATAACTGGTTTTATGTTTTTACTTAATATATTTGAAAAATCAAAAAAACTCTTAGTCCTTAGATCTTAGTTATAAATTAGAATTTATTAATTTAAATTTTACTAATATACAAAAAAGATAAGAATGAAGTAATACTATGTTACAATTTCATAATTTATAAAAAAATTAAGTGAATTTTTAAAAATATAGGTTGTGGCAAGCTTTAAGATTTGCTATTATAGAAAGAGGGAAAAGTCCCAAAAGGGTCTTATTATGCCCATTATGATTATTAAGCATTATTTGAGTGTGTTTTAATGATTGTTATGATTTAATAATTAGGGAGGAGCAAATTTATATGATGTATTCAAAAGAAGTTGAAG
>CAZLOP010000129.1:0-5440 GCA_964561205.1 uncultured Clostridium sp.
TCATTAATAAATGCTGGATGAGTAAAGTCAATTCCGGAATCAATAAAACCAATTACAATACCTTCTCCCTGCACATTATACTTTTCCCTTGCATTCTGTACACATGTAGCAATATTACTGCCTGAATCAGTTAAATATAAGCTTTTGGGAAGTTCAATATATTGTATATTATTACTTAATGCCAAATCTCCAATTTTATCAACATCAATATTGATAATTCCAAAACCATATCCTAAATCTTCAATTTCACCTCCAATTTGATTCACATATTGTCGTACTTCCTGAAAATGCTCTCCATATAAAACAGATACTTCAATCCTTCCATCAATATCAGCTGACAAACTTGAAGCTAAATTAAGCTTTGCAAATAACTCTTTAGGTATATTTTTTATAAAACCAGGAATTGTTATATTGTTTTCTATATTTATCACCTAAAAATTATTAATTACAGTATTATTAATGTATGAAAAAAAGAACATAAAGTTCTTAAGATAATTTAATTTCAAGCTTTTCAATTTTAGCTATTACATTTACTTCCTTACTTTCTACTGTTTCTGTTATTAAACTTCCTGCATTACTTACTAATAAAACTTTTGAATTTCCTAATACTTTTATTTGTCTAACTTTTCTCTTATCTTTATATTCAACTAAAAATATACCATTATTGCTTAACTCTTTAACTATATGTGCAAATGCAAGATCATCTTTCATTATTCTAAATCCAGTCATTTCGTTATCCTGTATTTTTAGATAACATACCTTATCCTGAGCATATCCCTCTATTTTGTTTGCATGTACTGGCATTTCTCTGTATCCATCCAATTTATTCAAATTGTAATCACATATTGGTACATTTCTTAAAACAGAAGAAAATGCATCCGTCCATACTTCATCTGATTTCTCTTTCTTATTTTTAGTAATCTCTCTCATTGCCTTTTGTTCCTGTATTAGAACTTCATCTGTTACAACCATGCTTATATCATTTAAATCAACTTTTAATACTTTTGCTGCTTTATCTATAAATGATTCTGGTGCAACTTTTCTTCCCATCTCTACTTCATTAATATATTTTTCTGCAACGCCCATCTTTTTAGCTAAAGTTTTTGCTGTCATTCCACTTTTTTCTCTTGCAGATTTTATTTTTTCTCCTACACGACTCATATTTTTTTCCTTTCTATTTATGTGATTTATAAAATTCTCTTTCTTCTATTAAATGCTCCATTAAATATTTAAAAGTCCAGCTTTCTGACTGTTCTGTAACTACTGCAAGTACTCCGCTATCCACAAAGCTTCGTATAAATTTAATTTCACTACGTAGTTCTTTATCATTGTATCCATTAAATATAATTGCTTTTTCACCTTTTGGAAGATCTTCATATTTTTTGTTTTCTTCAGTATTACTAACAAGAATATCTTTTATTTTCATACCACCTTCATTGTTAGTTACAACTCTCATTCTTATTCTTCTTTTATTTATTTTATCTATTTGTTCATCACTTAAACCATATGCCAATATACATTTATAATTTACAGCCAATACAATCTACCTCCTATACGGGACTGTCACATTAAACAATTAGTTCAAAATTCCTTTTCTCTTTGATAAATACTTAAAAATAGAATAATTTAATACAACAGCCCTTTAAAAAATGAGAGTACAATATAAATAAGAAATCAAATATGCACTCTCATTAAAATATGTATTATTCCTCGATTATTTCTGGTTCTTCCATTGTTTCGCCCTGCATATCAACAGTCATAGATTTTATTACCTGATCTTCATAAGGTCTGTCATAAACATCTGTCTTTTTAGAAACAATATCATCAGCAGCTTCAAGACCTTCTATAACCTTACCAAATGATGCATACTGACCATCTAAATGTGGAGCATCTGCTACCATAATAAAGAACTGGCTTCCTGCTGAATCAGGGTGCATTGCTCTTGCCATTGATAAAATACCTTTTGTATGTTTTAAATCATTTTTAAAACCATTACTTGTAAATTCACCTTTGATTGAATATCCAGGACCTCCCATACCAGTACCTTCAGGACATCCGCCTTGAATCATAAAACCAGGAATTACTCTATGAAATATTAATCCATCATAAAATCCTCTATTTATTAAATCGACAAAATTTCTAACAGTATTTGGGGCTATGTCAGGATATAACTCTGCTTTCATTACAGCACCATTTTCCATTGTTATTGTTACTATTGGGTTCTTCATAAAAAATTCTCCTCTCATTATATAAATAACACTTCTATGTTTTAGTTATGTTAACCAATAATATCAAATATTATTTCTACCTATTAAATTATAACAAAAATTTATAACTTTTCTATTATTATTAGAATTATATATTTGTATATTTCCTTCATGCTCATTATCATTTAAAATATTTTTTTCTTCCAGCTTTCTATGAAGTTCCATAGAAGTTCCATGACTTCCATCAATAAGCGGAATATCCTCACCAACAACATTCTTAATTGCTTCTTTTACAAAGGGAAAATGAGTACATCCTAATACAATAGAAGATACAGGTTCATTTAAATGTAAAGACAGCTTTCTTGTTAAATATTGCTTTAATTCGTCTCCAGACAATATTCCTTTCTCTACAAATTCAACAAGACCAGCACAAGGCAATGAAACTATTCTGTCATCAGTATTTAATGATTTCAAGAGCATATTGAACTTTTTTTCTCTTAGTGTCATTGGGGTTGCCATAACTATTACTTTTCCTTTTTTTATAGAATTTACTGCTGGTTTTATTGCGGGTTCTATCCCAATTATGGGCATTTGTCTATATTTTTCTCTTATTTGCTGAGCTGCAGCACTTGTTGCAGTATTACAAGCAATTACTATAGCTTTTACATTTTTCTGCATCAAAAATTCAACAGCATTAAAAGATAATTCTGTTACTTCTTCTGGCGTTCTGGTTCCATATGGTGCATTTTTTGAATCTCCAAAATAAATAAAATTTTCATTAGGCATAATGGATATAGCTTCTCTCATAACGCTTAAACCACCTACCCCTGAATCAAAAAATCCTATAGGATTATTTTTAATATTCAAAGTGTCGTCACTCCAATTTCTATAATATCTATAAATATTTTATTACTTTATTGACAGTAAATCCACCTGTAAATGCGTTCTTTCTAATAATTATACCCATATTAATTATTTTCATCAAATTAATGATGGGTTATTTTTCATATTTAAATTGCCAGTGTAAAAATTCTACTCATTTTTATTGACAGTACACAAACCTTATAATAAAATTTTCTTAGTAAGAAATACCGAATATTAAAAGTAATTTTTAGTTTTTTATTCGATATTGTTAAAGAAAGGATGTGAATTATTTATTATAGCTTTCTATAATAAATACGGTATGAATAATTTAATTTATACAATTGAAAAAGAAAATCATAATTCTCAAGATATAAAAGATATCTTAAACTCTCATCCAGAAATCAAGTTTGCTTCTTTTGTTGGTATTGACTTATCTGGAAATGATACAGATGAAAAAATTCCCGTAGAACTATTTTTAGATGATCTTGAATCATTTTTACAAGGAACAGCAATTCAGACTGATGGTTCTTCAGTTGTTTTACCAGGAATTGCAACATTAGATAATGCAAAAGTAAACATGGTTGCTGATTTAGACTGCAAATGGTTCGTTGACTATAATTATAACTATATAGACCCATCAACAAACAAACCTATAGGAACATTAAGAATTCCATGCTTCTTATATCACAATGACAAAGCTGTTGATTCAAGACACATCTTAACTTCTGCCGTATGTACATTTAAAGAAACATTAATGGATATTTTCACAAAACATCCGTACACTTTAGAACCATTTAATATCACAGTTAATGATATAGAAGATATAGTAATCACTTCTGCTACTGAATTAGAATTTTGGGTAAAAACTCCAAATGATGTTGCTGAAGTTGAAGCACTATCTACTTCCCAGGTATTACATGAACAATATTGGACAAGAACAAAAGGTTCTGTAAGAACTGCTTTAGAGGAAACTTTAATTCTTATGGAAAAATACGGTTTCGAACCAGAAATGGGACATAAAGAAGTTGGTGGTGTTCGTGCTAAATTAACTTCTAATGGTGATTATAATCATGTTATGGAACAGTTAGAAGTTGACTGGAAGTTCTCAAATGCTATTCAAGCTGCTGATAATGAATTATTTGTAAGAATTCTTATTCAGGAAACATTCAGAAGAAATGGCTTAGATGTTACATTCATGGCAAAACCAATTGATAATGTTGCTGGTTCAGGAATGCACACTCATTTAGGTGTAAGCTTAAAATTAAAGAATGGCAAAAGAATAAATGTATTTAATGGTTCAGAGGATCAATTCTTAAGTGTAATCGGATATGGTGCAATAATGGGATTATTAAGAAACTATGAAGTTGTAAATCCTTTTGTCTCATCAACAAATAATTCATTAAAAAGATTAAAGCCTGGATTTGAAGCTCCAGTTTGTACTGTAACTTCTCTTGGCCTTTCTCCAGAAAATCCATCAAGAAACCGAACAGTACTTGCTGGGTTAATAAGAGATTTAAGTTCTCCAATGGCAACAAGATTTGAATTAAGATCTCCAAATCCACATTCAAATACTTATCTTGTAATGGCTGCTTCTTATATGGCTATGCTTGATGGTATTATATATGCAGCAGATAATAATAAAACAGATGCAGAATTATTAAAAGAGCTTTCTAAACAGCCTGGTGAAAAAGCTGACTACTTAGAAGAGTCAAGAGCTTATAGAACTGAAAAAAATATATTTGATGATTATACTGAAGAAGAAAGAAATTCTTTCTTTGGTAAAGCACCAGCTACAATATTCGAAAATATTTCACAATTAGATGAAAATGTAAATAAATTACACGTTTTAAAGAGAAATGATGTATTTACTGATGCAATACTTAATAGTTTTAAACTTGCAGTAATGGAAAGATGGACTACAGAAATTTCAAAGAGAGTAATTTCGAATTACAGAGATGAAGTCCGTTCTTGTGTTTGTCTTCACAGCTTAGATAAAGCTTTGGATTTAGATGTATCTAACTGGATGAAAGTTCAGGATTTAAGATTAGAAATAATGAAAGATACTTATACTAAAAAAAGCTTATTTACTGAAATAGAAGAAGCATTTAATCAAAAAGATTATTCTAAGGCATCAACTTTATATCTTACTTTAGAATCAAAAATGTCTGTATTAAGAAAATTATATTCTCAATATCAAAAAAACCTTCTCGATATTTAATTAAAATATTTTATACTAAGATGTATTTTTTTAATACTTCTTAGTATTTTTCTATTTAAAGAAAAAATATTTATGTTATAATAAAATTAAAAATCCAGTGAGGTAAATATTTTATGCGCTTAATTCCAATTGAATGTGTAAAAGAAAATTC
>CAZLOP010000130.1:0-5390 GCA_964561205.1 uncultured Clostridium sp.
TTAAAATAATAAAAAAATATATAAATTAAAAAATGGAGGAATTAATAATGAACAAAGAAACATTAAACACAAGAGACTTAATTACACTTGGAATATTTAATGCAATTGCTATTGTATGTTATGCATTAACTATAACAGTATCATGTTCAGTAGTATTTGGATTATTTTTTTCAACAGCAGTTGCCTTTTTAGTAATAGGTACATTTTATATGCTTGTTATAGTAAAGATTAGAAAAAGAGGTGCTTACCTTATTTGTGGAATCATAATGAGTTTTATAGGACTTATAGGAGGAAGAATTGGCACAACTATAGGGTGTATTGCAGGAGGATTAATAGCAGAAATATTAGTCGGAAACTATAAAAGTTTTAAACGTATTGTAATGGCTTATGCAGGTTATGCAGTAGGAGTAGCAGCAGGTATTTACTTTCCAGTATTTATATGGGGAATAGATTATATGATGAAGCGTGGTGGAAGTAAAGGAGTTGCACCAGAAACTATTCAAACTTATGCATCATATCTTAATTTTAAATTTTTGATTGTTATATTATTAGTTAATATATTAGCAGCTGTAATTGGTGCATTGATAGGAAGAAAAATATTGAATAAGCATTTTGTAAAAGCAGGTTTGATTAAGTAAAATTAAAATATTTAATTAAATAGTATATGTGATATAGAGGTTATTTGGATATTTGAAAAAAATAAAAAAATCAGAGGAGAGTTAATATGGATAGTAATATGAAAAAAAATGAATATACAGTATTTCCATGGTGGAAAGGGTACATTTTAAAAAACATAAGCCGGCTTAGAAAAAAATATCAAAACCCTGAGACAATATTAAAAAATTATGTAAAAGAAGGTATGATGGTTGCTGATATTGGATGTGGAATGGGGTATTTTTCACTTCCCATGGCAGAAATGGTTGGAGATAATGGCATTGTAGTAGCTGTGGATTTGCAGAGACAGATGCTTAAGGAAGTACAGAAAATGGCTAAAAAGCAGAACAAAGAAGAGTTATTTTGTTTTATAAACTGTAGTGAAGATAGTTTGAAGTTAGATGAAATAAATGGACAGCTTGATTTTGCTTTGGTATTTGCTGTAGCTCATGAAGTTCCAGATAGACGAAGAATGTTTAAAGAGCTTGTAGAAGCCATGAAAAAAGGTGGAAAAATGTTATTTGCAGAACCACAAGGTCATGTATCAGAAGAATGTTTTAATGAAAGCATAGATTTTGCAAATGAATGGGGATTAAAAGTAATAGACAGACCTAAAATAAATATGAGCCGTGCTGTAGTTTTGGAAAAATAAAAGGAATTACTGATACAAATATTGTAATAAATACACTATTCTTTGTACTATTATATTGTGCAAATTAAATTTGTATATAAAGAAAAAATAAAAAAATTGTAGAAAATGTAGAAATATAAAAAATATAGTGATATAATAAGGTCAAGAAGTAAAATAAATACAGATTTTACTTATATCTCATTAAACCATTAACCCTAAACCTTATATCCCTATTATTTAAGAGAAAGTCTATCCCTTACGGACTTTCTCTTTTTGTTTGCTTTAAATAAAATTTATTAAGAATTATTTTGCTGCAGAAGATTCAGCTCAGCAGACATTTTTTAGTGATTTACTACAACTGTATCAATACTACTACAATGTGAAAATTGATTAGTTTATGCATAGAAAAATTATTAGTGGTATTGTGAGAATTGAAATTAAAGTTGTGATAAATACTGTTTTTGAAGCTAATTCTTCATTTCCACCATATTCTGTTGCAAATAGAAGTGAATTGTTTGCAGTAGGCATTATTAAAAGAATTAAAGTTATTCCTAAAGTAAATGGTGTTTTTATAAAGTATTTTAATATGGGCCATAATAGTAATGGAAGTATCAGCTGTTTACATATTGCAAAAATATATACTCTGAAATCATTAAAGATTGATTTAATGTCCATTTTTGCAAGGTTGGCACCAATAAGCAGCATAGCAACAGGGCTTGTTACATTACCAAGCATACTGCATGCCCCAGATATAAAAGAAGGAACTGTCATATGTGAAAAATAAATTATTATAGCAAGAAGTGAAGCTATAACACCAGGTGTTATAAGCTTTTTAAAGCTGAATTTATTAGAATCATTTCTGCCATAATTCATTACCTGTATTCCAACTGAAAAGATAGATAGGTTAAATAAAAGATTAAATATTGCAGCAAAGAATATTCCAGCTTCACCATACAATGCATTTACAACTGGAAATCCCATAAAACCCACATTAGAATAAATATTCATAAACATATATAATCCCTGATCAGCTTTAGGAAGTTTGAGTATTTTTACAAGAATAAAGCTTATAAATGGTAATGATAAATACATAACTATAGCAATTAAAAAAACAAATAAAACTTCAGATGTTTTGAAATTTCCCGTCTGGTTAAATACAGAAGATAAAATCATTGCAGGAAGAGTTACATTTAGCAGAACTTTAGTAAGCTTTGCATTAAATTCTATAGTCATAATTTTTTTCTTAAATAAAAAATAGCCAGTTAATATTATTATAAATAACTGAAGCATTACGTTTATTATTACATTGATATCCATATAAATTTTCTCCTTATGTTAAAAAATTAGTCCTTTAAAATAATACCACAAATGCATAGAATGTACTAATGTTTAGAGATGCTTCTAATAAATTATTTTCATGGAAGGAAAGTTTAAACAAGCTTTTCTGCCATTTTTAGTGAAGTCATAAAAATATCAATATATCCACTTTTTAAAGCAGCATCTATAGCATTTGTTTTATTTTTTCCATCAGCAACTGCAATGGTAATGCTGTTTTTTAATTCAGTAAGTGAAACTCCAATAGAACGTAGGCTTAAATCAGTATCTATTATATTGCCATCCTTAGAAATATATGATGTACATACTGATGCGGCTGCATTCTTTGTGTATAATTCATTAATATCATCATCACAAAAGGCACCAGATAAATAAGAAGTGGATGATGTGCTTATTTCACCAATTCCTATAAGAGCCACATTGCATACTCTCCCTTTTTTAAGAATGCTGGAAATAGAAGGTTCCTGTTTCATTAATGTACAAGTTTCTTTATTTTGCAGTATTATGGGTGCATTTATAAGACTGTAATTGCCGCCGGTTTTTAAAGCAAAATTTTCTGCTATGGAATTAGCATGCCATTGATGCCCTTCATATCCTATATTTCCTACCAAAGGGATAAAATTTAAGCCTTTACGTGTCAGTTTGTGAACCTGATTTGATATAGCTGCAATTGTACGTCCGCTCATAACTCCGATTAAAGCATCATCAGTAAAATATTTGTCAAGCTGTCTGGCTGCACATTCACCAAGTTTGCTTATTGCTTCGTCTTCATTTGAATATAAATAATTAAACACAAAAGCTTCTTTTAATGAATATTTTTTTATTAACTTTTCTTCAAGTTCAAATTCCTGTGAAAAAGGATTGTTTATAGTAAATTGAACAATATTTTTTTCTTTTGCATAGTTTAACATTCTGCATATCTGAGGCTTGGATATATTAAGATTTGTTGAAATATCCTTCTGACTCATACTTTCTTCATAAAATAATTTGCATACTTTGATTATTAGACGTTCGTTATCATATATTGCCATAAAAAACTCCTTATATAATAAATGAAATAAATTTCACTAATTGAAATATATTATAACAATATATTACTATAAAATAAAGAATTATTAAAGGAAGGAATGAAATTTATGCAAAATAAAAAATATGGAGAATTTGGCGGACAATATGTACCTGAATCTCTTATGCCTGCATTAAATGAACTGGAAAATGCGTATAACGAGGCAGTAGATGATCCAAAGTTCTGGGAAGAATATGATTACTATATGAAAGAATATGTAGGAAGAGAAAATCCTTTATATTATGCTCCAAAGCTAAGTGAGAAATATGGTGCAAAAATATATTTAAAAAGAGAAGATTTAAATCATACAGGTGCACATAAAATAAATAATGTTATAGGACAGATACTTTTAGCAAAAAGAATGGGAAAGAAAAAGGTAATTGCAGAAACAGGTGCAGGACAGCATGGAGTGGCAACAGCAACAGGAGCTGCACTTTTTGATATGAAATGTAAAGTATTTATGGGAACAGAGGATATAAGAAGACAAAAGTTAAATGTATTAAGAATGGAAATGCTTGGTTCAAAAGTTGTTCCGGTAACATCAGGAAGCAACACATTAAAGGATGCAACAAATGAAGCTATGAGAGCATGGTCAAAGGAAGCAGAAGATACTTTTTATGTTCTGGGTTCAGCCTTAGGACCACATCCATATCCTGAAATAGCTAAAAAATTTCAAAGTATAATAAGTAAGGAAGCTAAAAAGCAGATATTAGAAAAGGAAGGAAGACTTCCAAAGGCAGTGGTTGCATGCTGTGGAGGTGGTTCAAATTCAATAGGAATGTTTTCAGAATTTATAGATGAACCTGATGTAAAACTTTATGGAATTGAAGCAGCAGGAAAGGGAATTGAAACTGGAGAACATGCAGCTGCCATGGCAGAAAAGAGAGTTGGCGTACTTCATGGAATGAGGTCATACCTTCTTCAGGATAGTGTTGGAAATGTAAAACTGGCTTATTCAATTTCTGCCGGACTTGATTATCCCGGAATTGGACCAGAACATGCTTATCTGGAAAGTATAGGACGAGTTAATTATGCAAGCGTAAATGATACAGAAGCCATGGAATCACTTTTAGAATTATGCAGACTTGAAGGAATAATTCCAGCAATAGAAAGTGCACATGCCTTAGCATATCTTCCTAAATTATGTAAGGATATGACAAAAGAGGATATAGTTATAGTATGTTTATCAGGACGTGGAGATAAAGATGTAAATACAATTGCAGAATATATGCAAAGCAGAGGTGATATTAATGAATAGGATTGAAGCAAGGTTAAATAATCTTAAAAAAGAAAATAAAAAAGCATTTATTACTTATATGACAGCTGGTTTTCCAGATATGGAAACAGATGCAGAAATAATAAAAGCACAGGATGAAGCCGGAATAGACATTATTGAAATTGGAATACCATTTTCAGATCCAATAGCAGATGGACCAGTAATTCAGGATGCATCATATAAAGCTATTCAAAATGGTTCAGATATTCATAAAACTTTTAATCTTGTAAAAAATGTACGTGATTTTTCGCAGGTACCAATAGTATTTATGCTATATTATAATACAATTCTTCATTATGGTATTAAAAATTTCATAAATAAATGTACTGAATGTGGAGTTGATGGATTAATAGATCCAGATCTTCCATGTGAAGAAGAATTTGAAATAAAAGAAATTATGGAAAAATTAGAAAATGCTCCATTTTTGA
>CAZLOP010000131.1:0-5330 GCA_964561205.1 uncultured Clostridium sp.
CAATAATATATTTAGCAACATCTAATACTCTTTCTTCTATATAATCTTTCATTTTACCCTCCAAATTAAAACTTATTCATAAATTTAATAATTATATTATGTCCCATTAATAAAAAATTATTCCCGTACTACTTATTACTTAATTGAAAATAATTTTCCGGATTAACTTGATTTCCATTTGCATCAATAACCTGCAAATTTAAAAACTGTCCAAAAGTTTTTTGGTCAAATACTTTTGCAGTACTTCCTATTGTTCCTACTACTGTACCAGCATTTACTTTCTGACCTTCATTCACCAAAACTTTTTCATCAAGATTTCCATATCTTGTTTTTAAACCATTTGTATGTTTAATTTCAACAATAACTCCTTCTTCAACGCCGCAGTTTTCAACCTTACTTACAATACCTTCTGCTGCTGCTCTCACTTCTGTTCCTATTTTAGATTCTATGTTTATTCCCTTTATTGTTCTAAATAAATTTTCTTCTACTTGTACTGGTTTGGGATAAGTATAAGTTCTGCTTTCAGCACCTTCTACTGGATTCATAAATTTTACTGATTGTGTATTTGAAACAACAGTATCTTCTGGTTTATTCTCTGCATTATTTTCTGAATTATTATTACTTTCTTTTTCAACTCTTTCAGCATTCTGCATTTCATTATTTACTATTTCTAGGTTTTGATTTTTATCTACATTTATGGATGCATTATCCTTTATTGGATTATTAATATCTGCATTTCTATTTATAAACATTTTATAAGATAATGTTCCCATAGTTGCTATAACACAAATTGCAACAAATAAAGAAATGTAAAATCCTTCTTTTTTAAATATTTTTTTCAATTTTTCTAAAATATTTTTGTTCACCACGAACACCTCCTTTTGGAATTATTACCAAAAGAAAAGTTTTTAATACATATTTTAGAAATATATTTTTTAAATATGAAATGGGGCTGTCAATTAAAAAATTAACAGCCCCATTATTCATATTTCAATTTAGTAATTTCTATGCCAGTATAATAATGTTTTAATATATCTTCATAGGAACTTCCTTTCTTAGCCATGCAATTTGCTCCCCACTGACTCATTCCTAATCCATGCCCATATCCTGTACACACTATTGATACTATATCATCTCCTAAGTTTAATGTAAAGTAGGAAGAATTCAAATTAAATAATTTTCTAAATTCAGTTCCTTTTATTATAATATTTCCTATATTTATTTCATTTACACTTCCTGATTTGGTATAATTTTTAACATAAATTTGATTTCTTATATTTTCTTTTGTAATTTTCACTTTATCATATTGGTTATGTATTTTGTTAATAAAAGTATCAACATCTATATTGACTAACGTTTTATATTTAGGTGCAATTTCTTCCCCCTGACTATCAACAGATTTTAAATACGGTATATCCATTGCTAAAACATCTACAGCTTCTTCAGTTTTGCCATGACTAGTTGAAAAATATTGAGGATACTCTATTAATTCATTATCATATATAAGCACTTCTCCTTTTGTATCCATAACTGCCTTTTCTATCTTAGCCCAATATTCATCACCTTTATTTTTACTCCATGTTAACATTCTTTCTTCCTTATTAAGATAAACTTGACAATCTACTGTATCACAAATTTCAGCATTATTTCTCAGTGCCAGACTACACATATTCTTTCTTCTATTCATATAAAATGTCCTTGCTGCTACTGCTTGTGCTTTTATAGCTTCAGTATGAAAATTTGCAGGCATTTCACTTGCAACAACTCCTGTTATATATTGTTCTAGTTCTATTTCCTCAGCTTGATTTTTTTCACTTCTATATATTTTTACTTTCCCATCTTTAGGAAATACAATATTACGTGTTTCATAATTTACATTATTGCTACTTTGTGATTTATCAAAATCATTTTTATTTAAAAACACTATAGAAATTATAACCAAACAAGTTAATATAGATAATGTTATTACTAAAATTTCAATAACAGCTTCCGAAATTTTTCTTCCATTACTCAACATACCATCTCCTAAAATGTTTTACATAACACTATATGCATTTATATTAAACTTTATGATAGATACATTTCCATTGAGAAATTATATATTTAAAGCTTAAGCCTAATATTAATATTAATATAAAAACAAAGCTATTGTACTAAATTATTTTATCCTTCAAATCATAATTTGAACTAAGAGCTAAGAGCTAAAAGCTAAGAACTGCGGTAGATTTTGCACAGCAAAATCAATGCAATAATATAATAAAAAAAACGAAGTTTTTTTCACCGAAACTCTTAGTTCTTAGTTTAATTCGTCAAATTATGATTTATCAAAAAGAAAAGGAACTTTTCACTAACTATTTAATGTGACAGTTCCATTTCTGATTTGTATTAATTTTACATCCCATTTCTATTGTTTTATTCTATAAATTTCAGCACCTAAGTGATTAAATTTTTTTTCAATATTCTCATATCCTCTGTCTATATGAAAAATATCATTTATTACAGTTTCACCATCTGCTATAAGACCAGCTAATATCATTGCTGCTCCAGCTCTCAAGTCAGTTGCCTTAACCTCACATCCTGTAAGTTTAGGAACTCCTTCAATTATTGCCGTTCTACCATCAATTTTTATGTTTGCGCCCATTCTCTGCAGCTCTGTCACATGCATAAATCGATTTTCAAAAACAGTTTCAGTTATTACACTTACGCCATCTATAACTGATAAAAAACTCATCATCTGAGCTTGCATATCTGTAGGAAATCCTGGATATGGTAGTGTTTTTATATCAAGAGGTTTAAATGCATCTGTTCCATCCACTAAAATAGTATCAACAGATTTATTCTTAAATTTAACACCACCTTCTTTTAATTTTTCTATTAAAGCTCGTGAATGTTCATCATTTACACCATTAATTGTTATCAAACTTTTAGTAATTGCTGCAGCAAGCATAAACGTACCTGCTTCTATTCTATCATATATAGGTTTATGTCTGGTTCCTTTTAACGTTCTTACTCCTTCAATAGTTATTTTTCCAAATCCAGCACCTTTGATTTTTGCTCCCATTTTATTTAAAAAAACAGCCAAATCACAAATTTCAGGTTCTTCTGCTGCATTTTCGATAATTGTTGTACCTTGAGCAAAAACTGCGGCCATCATAATATTTTCAGTTGCACCAACTGATGGAAAATCTAAATATATTCTACTTCCATGCATTTTTTCTGCTTTTACTTCTACAAAACCATGATCAACTATTACATCTGCTCCAAGTAATTTGAATCCCTTTAAATGAAGATCTATAGGCCTGCTTCCAATATTACATCCTCCTGGAAATGATAATCTGCAATAACCAAACCTGGCAAGCATAGGTCCCATTATTAAGAAAGAAGCTCTCATTTTTCTTATTAATTCTACATCAGCATCCATAGGAATAATATTTTGTGTATTTATTGTTAATGTATTGCTAATTGGAGAAACATCAATATAGCAATTAAGCTTTTCTAACAAATTACAAAGTACTTCAACATCTTCTAACATTGGTATTTCATCTAATATAACTTTTTCTGGACATAATATAGTTGCTGCTATTATTGGTAAAACAGCATTCTTAGCGCAGCTAATATTAACTTCACCACTTAATTTGTTATTAGATTTTACCACTATTTTCTTCATATTACCCTCCATATATATTTCTAGTATGTCGTAAATATAATTGGTGAAGCAATGATAATATATAATCCAGTATCATACTTTACTTCAGCAAAATTTATTTTTTCATCCTTATAATTAGCAATTCCTGTATAGCCATTATTTATCTTCAATCCTTCTATGTTATTAAATTTCTCATTCTTTAAAAAATTATTTATAATTGGTTTATTAATTTTTCCTTTATAATAATAATATACATGAGCATCTTTTATCATTTTATCCTTAATTTCATTTATAATTTTCATAAGTTCATTAGTTGTATAATTCTTATTTGTATTATTCAAGATAATTTCTACATGTAAATTTTCACTCTCATACCACATACTTATTTCTATTGTTATATATTTTTTGGAAAAATATATAACATCTCTGTTTTCTTTTTTCTCATTAACACAAACATAATCCTTGAATATGTGCTTTATTTTTTTACTTTCATCATTTACTTTATTGTTAGTAATATATCTTACCTTTATTGCATTTTCTACAAATTCACTTTGACTGCTTATCTTTTTTTCAATATACGTAAAATTTGTATTACTCCTATAAGCTGCACTTCCAATATTAATAAATGATAATAACAATATTATTAAAATACTAATTTTACATTTCATAGTATTTCCCCCTATCCTTTATCATTCATTAATTATGGTCATATTTATTTTTTTTATTCCTATAACTAGTTCTTTATACTATATAATATAAATTTTGATAAAAATTGTGCTAATTTGAATTTAAGCATAAAAAAAACACTATCTCATAATTGAGATAGCATTTTTTTATCTAAGCTTAAGCCTTTCTTCTGCCCTTACTAAAGATAAAGAATATATTTCTTTTTCATAACTTTCAGCATCTTTAAGACGTTCAAGAGCTCTTTCTCTTGCTACTTCTGCTCTGTTAAAATCAATCTTATCCGGAAACTCTGCAGCATCAGTACAAATTTTAACTGAACCATTAAATATTTGTACAATTGATGATGATACAAACATCTTTTTTTCTTCACCATTTTCTTGAACAAATCTAGTTACTGCTGGAACTGTACTTATAACCATGTTTTCATGATGCGCTAAAATTTCTAATTCACCACTAGCACTTCTTAAAAACAATTTTTCAACATTTCCTTCAAATTTAACATGACTTGGAGTATTAATCTGAAGTGAAAATACTTTTCCCATTATGAACCACTCCTATTCCATTGTTTTTGCTTTCTCAATTACATCTTGTATTGATCCAGCATAAAGGAATGCTGATTCTGGAATTTTATCATATTTTCCTTCCAATATTTCTTTAAATCCTCTAACAGTATCCTTTATTGATACATACTTACCAGACATACCAGTAAATTGTTCACCTACTGTAAATGGTTGTGATAAGAATCTTTGAATTCTTCTTGCTCTTCCTACTATAACCTTATCTTCATCAGATAATTCATCCACACCTAATATTGCTATTATATCTTGTAATTCTTTATATTTTTCAAGTATATTCTTAACTTCTATAGCTACTTTATAGTGTTCTTCTCCTACAACTCTTGGATCAAGAATTCTTGAAGTTGATTCAAGCGGATCAACTGCGGGATAAATACCAAGTTCAACTATACTTCTTGATAAAACTGTTGTTGCATCAAGAT
>CAZLOP010000132.1:0-5321 GCA_964561205.1 uncultured Clostridium sp.
AAGAAGCACGTGAGTGGGTTGCTGAATTTGTTAATTGGTATAACAATAAACATTAATACAGAACAGATTAAATAAACCGCATTAGAAAATGATAATTTTCTTTTTCTTGAAAAAGAATTTCCTATACTATATGCTTTCTTATATTCATCTGAAATAATTAAATCATTTGTACGCTTTAAAATTTGGTATAATAATTTATTATTTTTCATAAAGTAAACCTCGCTATAAATTTGATATCTATAGCGAGGCTGCAAATTTTCCACTTATTGTCAAGTGCTTTTTATTAAATTTTATATTTTTTTCTTAAGTTGACGACATTGGGCGATCAGTAACGAACAGGGGAAACGGAAAAGGCAGATGATTGCAATAATAATGCAAAGGTAGATTAAGTAAAATTTAATGGAATTGTGTATGCATTGGTGGTAAAATAATGACGTCGAACAATTCAGCAGGACAAAATTTGTCGGAAATAAAAACAGAGTGGCAAACAGAAAAATTAAAATAGGAGAAAAACACGTTATGAAAGATATAGAAAAATGGATAGACAACTTATTTGAAAATACGATTCCGGATGCGGTGGTTGCTATAGCATTCAATCTCTATGAAGATGGAGAAAAACAGTGGTCTATTGAAATGATAGGCAGTAATACTTTTGATATAGAAGATTCTGATTGGGCTTGTGAAGAAGTATTTGACACAAGAGATAATATACTGTCGTGGATACAAAATGCTACATGGGAAGAAATTTTGCAGGAAACAATTAGCAAAATCCAAAAATATATTGAAGTGGGCAAATATGCCGAAAGAATAAAGTCTTATGTGGGTGTTGGCGTTGGTTTTGTTGATGGGGATATTACTATTGTGTATAAGAAATAATTATCTTCAGATTTGAATAGGACAGAAGAAAATGGAAAAGCCGTTAAAATTTAAAGAAATTGTTATGCCATATCCTAATCTTGAAAATAGATACACAGATTATGACCGAAAACTGCAGCCCAAAATGAATTTTGAATCAGAGAATTTAAAGGAATTCTATCTTGAACATAGAGAGGAATTAATTGAGACAGTCATCAAGGAATGCGAAGAATACTTGGATGCAGATGATTGGGTGGAGGAAGAAACTTTTCCACGCATAAAGGATTTAACAGGCGAATGGTATCTGGCCTCAGTCACTGTGCGAAATCAAGAAAAGAAAATCAGGGTTCAGTTATATCTTCACTTTTTAGGTTATTGTCCAAGAGGATGTGCACGAAAAGAAGTGGATGACTATTTAGGTATGGATGCATGGTTTGATTATGATCCAGTTCAAAAAGTATTTAGCTTTGATGATTTTAATACGGATGCAATTTAGAAAGCAAATTTCATTTTATTTAATTGTAACTTACGCAAAGGAGAATTATGGCTAAAAGGAAAAATATACATTTTTGTAAAGGGGATATTATTCGTACAAATCCTGAAAATGGATTTTATGGTGTTGCCGTAGTTTTAAACGATGGAGTTAAATTAGAATTATCTCCGGGGCGCTTTTCTTATCCTATGTGCCATATTGCAATAACTCCTCTTTTATTTAATTTCGAAATTGATATGAATGACATAGATGTCGATGAATTGAAACCTTTGCTTTTTACAACTTATTTCAAAAATAATGAAACATTTATACCTTGGAGAAGTAAAATTTGTATTGATATATATACTACTCGTAATAAAGCAGACTTATCTATAATTGGAAATGTTGATACGAGATTGATATGGGATAAACCATTATCCTTTGAGGTGAGTCCGGATGGATTTCACTTGTGTGGCGATGTGAGTCAATCATTAGGCAGAGAAGCATATATTCAATGGTGTCGGGAAAATGACATTGACTATCGAAAAAATAATGATTAGAAATAAATAAACAAATCTGAAATTCAGAGGAGGAAGGGAATTTTGGACAATAAAGTTAATGAGTACGCTTTGCATACCAGAGAGTTTCTTATAAGTAAATTAGATTGTTTGAACGGAGAAGTTCAAGAATTTATTCCTACACAAAATGAAGGGGATAATGGTATTGCCGCTATGGATGTGAAATGGGAAAGTGGGGTTCATTTAATTGTTTATCAAAATTCATGGAGTGGGTATTATTATGCTGTGCGTAATAATGAGGAGATTTCTCATACTTTTCGTATGAGAGAATTAAAAGATTCGCCAGTTTATATTCAAAGGTTGATTAATGATATCGACAATGGACGTTACAATCATAAACTTACACCTAGTGAGTCACACCTGCAATTTGTCCAGGAAACAGGCTTGACAAGTTATATGAACAATACAAAGTGGGATAAAGTTTTCAATATTATTCGGTCAATCAAGGAAACAACGAACAGGGATATTCTGATTATGTATAAATGTACTTTTGAGACCGAAAATCCAATACATTACTGGTCTGTTAATGGAGACGAATATTTGCACAAAAGAATGTATAAATATATTGAGTGGTTAAAGATTCAGCCGATTGTTTGTGATTGCGAGTATCGAGGACGCTTGGTGGAACCTAAGTATACATATTATGATTATACTTCTTTGCTTTTAGAAAAAATGAACGCCGCCAATTTGCATTATGAATCTTTGCAACAGGAACAAGCATATATTATTTACGGGTACAGATGAATAAATTTCAGATAATATATGAAGTAATTTCCAGTTTATTAGGAGATTACAGTGAGCGAGAAATCGAAAGTTGAACGAGGGAGGATATATGGGAAAGCAATTAAATTATTGGATGGATTATGATAGTTTTGTATTACTTGCAAAAAAGGCATTAGAATTAGGATTTGTCATCTATAGAAGTAAGGCAGACGAAAATGGCAAGTTGGTATTTGGGACGAATATAGATGTAGTAACAAAAGACGAGAGAGACTACTTTTTTCATCTTCCAGAGGCAGGAGAGATAGTGATTTCAGTATGCAACGGAAGAGAAACTGTAAATCATGGAATTGGTAAAGGGTGTAATGCGATTATTGAAGCTGGTTACTCTTATGTCAATGAGAAGCATAAGGTTAAACAAATAACTCGAAGTAGAATTTATTGTGCAACAGGATATTATGACGATGAGGGAGTATTTGTTGAAAGACCTGAGGTTCTTACTAAAGCATATAATAGCCTTGCGAGATATACCAAAAAGTTGGCACCATATACGGAATTGCATGATTTAAGAATTAGTTTGAAAGATGATACATATGGTCAAACCTTTGAATATATTCATAAAGAGTATTTAACTGCATGGTGTTTACAAAAGAGGAAAGAAGGGTATAAATTGTAACACTAAGATTCTTCAGCCTTATTGCAGTCAATCCGTAAGAGATACCCATCGAAGGTGGTTATATCAATGCTATTGTGATACATATTGTATTCTGCATATATGAATCTCATATCTTATCAATCCTTCCTTTACTAATTGAATTTTCGGGAAATTAAGAAAGCATTTCAATCAGTTCTTCTTGCCTGATTTATATTGTGTTATACTTTGTTACAGATTGTTCTTTCCCTTATTTTTGCCCTTATGAGAGTTCGTAACATGAGGGAAAATGATATAACACGAGGGAAAGTCTAAGGGCAAACTCACCTGCTATAAATTTAGCATTTTCAATGGTTTGCGGACTTTTTGAAGATAAGATATAACAGTTAATAAATGGTATAAAATATGTCTTATCAGAATTCCGGTTTGTAAGAAATTTTTAATGATTACCATAAAACGAAAAACAAAATAGACAAGTGTTAAACTTTAAACGTAAGAAATTGTATCAATTTAAATTTTAAACACTTGTCTATTTTATTTTGGTGCTTTACCACTATATTTAAAACATATGACAAAATGAAACATGTTAATCTTCATTTTCCATGAAACGATTAAATTGAGCATCCAGTTCATTTACATCTGAAATAAGGAAATTGTGAAATGATTGTTTATCTATTGTATAATTAAATACCTGCGAATCTAATGTATCTAAATATCTTTCAAGTAAAGGCATTAGTTCCTCTTCTTTTACACAATAAACATCTCTTAAAAGATCTAAAAATGTTCCTCCCTCAAAATTTTTAAATCTTATTCTGGCAGTTGCTTCTATTGTCGAGATTTTATCACCACCATATACATCAACCTGCTCCTGAATAGAACCATAACCTTTTTTCAGCATATCTATATATTCACTTACTATTGCTTCTGGAGTATTTCTTATTGTTTTTCTTCCTAAAATATTTTTTAATACTTCATAAGCTTTATCCTTACTCATTAAAAATGCATCTTCTAATATATCTGTTGTTGTAAAATAGCTTTTTCCTCTTATTATGCTTCTTGCTTTTCTTTCTATATAATATAAATTTTTTTCCTCAGTTGCTGTTAACATAGCATCACTCCTCCTATATACCCATAATTCCTTTTATTGCATTAACATCAATATTTTCTTCAAAACATTGTGCAAGAATATAATATTTATCATTTTTATTATCTTTAATATTTGCTTCTTCTTTAATATTAATTTTATTATTCTGTAATAAAGACTTAATGAATTTTTCAAAAAAATCAGGTGAATCAAAAATACCATGAAGATATGTACCTGCTACCTGTTTTTTTTCATCACATACTCCAATTATATTTTCTTCATTATCTTTAATAAATGGTATTACACCTTTTCCTAATTTGCTAATACCATTATGTATTTCATATCCTGAAATATCCATTCCCTCAATATCATTAATTATTTTTAAATCGCATATTATCTTTGCCTGAGTCTGCTTTGTGACTTTGCCTTCATTAAATCTTGTTTTCATATTTAAAAACTTAAAGCCTTCTTCTTCACTTATTTTGCCTTCCACTCCTAATTTATCCAGCAAAACATCTCCAAGCATCTGATAACCACCACATATTCCAAGTATTGGTACACTATTCTCTTTTGCTTCAATTATTTTTTCAAATAATTGTTTTTCTTTTAATATTCGTAAATCTTCTATAGTATTTTTGGTACCTGGCAGAATTATTAAATCAGGTGTTTTTAACCGTTCAACAGAATCTACATATCTTAAATTTACATTAGGAATATTATCAAATACTGAAAAATCAGTAAAGTTTGACATATGTGCAAATCTTATTACTACAATATCAATCATGCCTTCTTTTTCTTCATCTTTTATTGAATCAGTTACTCCATCTTCATCTTGAAGATTAAATTTTTCATAGGGCATAACTCCTAAAACAGGAATTTTAATAATTGATTCTAATTCTTTTACTGCATCTTTAAAGCTTTCTTTGCTTCCTCTAAATTTATTAATAATGACACCTTTTA
>CAZLOP010000133.1:0-3751 GCA_964561205.1 uncultured Clostridium sp.
GTTGTTTTACCACATCCGCTTGGACCTAGAAGAGTCAGGAATTCATTTTTTTTGATATTTAAAGATAAGTTATCTAATACTCTCTGTTCACCATAAGTTTTATTTATGTTTTTTAATTGCAGAATATTTTCACTCATAAGAACACCTCTTTCTAATGTTTAAAATGATGGCGGAGTAGCAATCCATATAACAGTTGCTGGAGTTTTTCCGCTATTACTAATATAGTGATTATATTTTGCTTTATAATAAAAGCTTTCACCTTTTTTTAATTTATAAGTTCGTTTTCCAAGATGAAGCATTATAGTACCACATAAAACATATCCAAATTCTTCACCTTCGTGAGGCTCTTCTTCTATATACTGTCCATTTGGCTCAAGAGTTATCATAATAGGTTCCATATTATTTTTTTGAGCGTTAGGAATAAGCCATTTTAATGAATATTTTAAATCACTATTTTCTGTAGTAAACATGTCATCTTTACTGAATGTAACCTTTTCTTCTTTTGTTTCACTAAAAAATTCAGGTAAGTTCGTACCTAAGATTTCAAGTATGTCGATTAATGTTGCAATAGAAGGGGACGTTAGGTCATTTTCAACTTGTGAAATAAAACCTTTAGATAATTCACATCTATTTGCAAGCTCTTCCTGAGTAAGCTGTTTTTCCATTCTTAGTACACGTATTTTTTCACCTATCTGCATTATTTCACCTACCATATATAAAAAATAACTGTTACTAAACCTAGAGTTTAAAATTACTAAACAAACAATCATATTATATATAGTTTATGTAGAAAAAGCAATAATTTTTTGTTATTTTATAATTCAGTTGTATTTGAAAAATATACCTTGAAAATTTTTTTACAATGACAGGAATCAATAGATAATTTATTTTATTTGAAATGATAGGACATAAGAAAAGCAATGTGCTATAATTTAAGAAGAAATAAATATTTACGGAGGCTTATTATGAAATTTAAAAGGATTACTATTATAAGTTCTGTATGTTTGATAATTCTTTCTATTATTGCAGGTATAGCAGTATATAAGTATGTAGGTCCTGGTTCAGAAGATATTAAATCTTGTAGAAGTTTCTTAGAAAATTTGAATAGTGCAGGTGCATTAGATGCAGCAGAAAATATCAAATTTACTAAATATATAAGAAATAATAAAAACTCAAATAAAGACGATTTAGTAGAAAAAAGTATTATTACTCAATTATATGGTTTTGATTTGGATAAGAACAATAATGTAATTGGTTTTGTAAGAAAAAATCCAGGGAAACAGAATGTAGAAAAAGTCAGCAGTAGTAAAGCAGAAGAATTATCACTGAAATATTTAAAGAGTATTTATAATGCTTCAGTTATTTTGAAAAGTATTGAGGAAAATGATGGAGAAAATTATCTTTCTTATTATTCATTCATATATTGCAGAGAGAAAAATGGATATGCTTCTTATTTCGACGAAATAAAGCTTAATATTAATAAAGAAAACGGTTTACTAGAAGGGTATTCAAATTCTGCACTTCAAAAAGAATGTAGAAAGTCAACAATAAAAATAACTCAAGATAAAGCTGAGAAATATGCTATGGATTATTTTTTAGAATCCAATAAGTATGGTGCAGTAGAAAAGAGTAATAGTAATAATTTGTATTATGCTGATAACAATTTGTCTAAGCAAACTGATAACCAATGCTGGTTATGTTATCTTATAACAATTAATGGAAAAGATGTTAAAGATAAAGATGTTAGATGGAAAATATTTGTTAGTGTTGAAGATGGAAGAATAGTTAACAGAACAAAAGAACAAAGTGAGGAAAAAGTAAAAACATATTAAAAAGTAAAATTTATAAAATAAAAACTGCTGCAAGTGAGCTTGTAACAGTTTTTATTTTATGATTAATTGCCAGGGAATGCATCTGCAGTTCCAATATTAGATGGAGAGTTATCATCAATTGGTGAGCCGCCTCCAGGAGAAGCCATTGGCAAGTCACCTTCAGCTGTATTAGTAATATTGTCTGTATGATCTTCTGATGGATAAAATTCTACTGGACCTGTTTCTTCATCATATCCAATGGTATTATCAATAGCAGCTGAATTACCATGAAGTACATAAGGATAATCAGCAGTTACTGGATTTGGATTATCTTTTTTAATAAATACTGAACTTCGTTTCAATAATCCAGGTGTTGATGATGTTGCGGTCTTTCCATTAAGAACATTAATATCAACAGACACATGTACATCACAGGATTCTGTTGGTTCCGTTCCTTTTATAAAGTATTCAGTATAAATTCTGCTGCCTCTTGGATCGCTTGCACAGACATTTGTTGGAAGAAGTCCGGAATCTTTACATACATCAACAGTAATAACACCAGATGGTTTTTTTATGTCTGTTACAGCATATTTATAATATGAATGTGCTTCGGACATTAATTTACCCCATATTGTAGCACAACCGCTTGAACTTCCGTAAAGAGTTGTTGGGCGGTCATAACCAATCCATACTGAACCTGATAAATAAGGGGTTAAACCTGAAAACCATATATTATTTGATGAGGTTGTTGTACCAGTTTTACCAGCAACAGGCATATCACCCCATTTTGCTCCAGTAGCATTATATGTTATTGGTCCTTTTAAAACATCATACATTATATATGCAGTTTCTTCTGAAAAAATTTGAGTTTTAGAAGCTTTTTTATTTTCAAGTATTACCTTACCAGCTGAGTTTACAACTTTTGTGTATAATATTGGATCAGTATAATTTCCATTGTTACCAAAGGTACCAAAAGCATTAGCAAGAATATATGTGTTTCCACCGTCTAAATCATTAGGATTATTATTAAATTCACCTAAAGCAACAGATGCAATTGATAATTTTGACTCTGAATTATATTTTAATCCCAGCTTTTCACCATATGAAACACCAGTATTTAATCCAAGCATATCTTCTATTTTTACAGAAACTACATTTTTTGAGTACTTAACTGCTTCCCTTGCAGTTGTTAGACCATTGTAGACATCTGGTGAATTCTTTGGATTATATGAGTTACCATTGTCTAATGTATTTTCTTCAAAAGGCGCATCATCTACTGGAGTGGCAGCAGTAATAATCTTTTCATTAATGGCAGGTCCATATACTGTAAGGGGTTTTGTTGATGAACCAATAGGTTTTAAAGCATTATAAGCTCTGTTTGTTGACTGAGGCTGTTGATTACCACGACCACCTATCATTGCAAGTACTGCTCCAGTTTTATAGTTTACTAAAGTTGCAGAAGCTTGAAGTAATGGAACGCCATCAGCATCATAAGTTTCAGGGTTTGTGACACCAAGATTACTATAATCGTCTAAAACTGCTTGAGTATAATCCTGAAGATGTCTATCCATTGTTGTATAAATTTGAAGTCCACCATTTACCATTATTTTTGAAACTTCTTCATCAGTATATCCATATTTGTCTTTTAAATCTTTTTTAACCTGAGAAACAGCTGGGTATACAAACCATTCATAATTTAATTTGTAATCAATTTTACTTCTTTGAAAAACAAGACCACCATTATTTACCTCATTAACAGCATTGTCATGCTCAATTTGAGATATATGCCCATTTTCAAGCATTTTATCTAATACTGTTATTGTTCTGTTTATGTAAGGTTTAGAATCTTCAGTATTGTTTTCATTATAAGCACTATAATATGAAGGTGCCTGTGTAATTCCAGCAAGGTATGCACATTCAATAAGGGAAAGGTCTTTAGC